>PWHJ01000011.1 GCA_003554865.1 Bacteroidota bacterium
TCGCCAATGTCACCTTCAGTAGCCACTATTGTCATATCGAACGACTGCGCCCCGTCAGTTGATGTAAGGCTTGAGACCTCCATTGCTGTTAGGGTTCCCCCGTCACATATTACCTGGTTGTTGTTAGATATCGCCGCCCTGGGTGTGGGCTCTATTGTTACCGTTGCCACCACCTCTTGACCGTCCGCGCAGCCTGCGAGTTTTGGAATTACCCTGTACTCGATTGTTATTGCATCATCGGTATTGTTCTGAAGTGTTCCATCTATTGTGTAGGAGTAATCCTCATCTATCACCTCATCAAGAGCCGATCCCGTTGCAGTGAGATCGCCAATGTCACCTTCAGTAGCCACTATTGTCATATCGAAAGACTGCGCCCCGTCAGTTGATGTAAGGCTTGAGACCTCCATTGCTGTGAGGGTCCCTCCGTCACATATTACCTGGTTGTCGTTAGATATTGCCGCCCTGGGTGTGGGCTCAACAATTGCTGTAATTTCAGTAGCATCACCAGGGCAGGCGGTTTCACCCGGACCGGTAGGATATATGCTGTATATTACCGTAACGATTTCATTTTCTTCATGTTCCAGATTTTGTTCTATCCTGGTGCCTATACCATCAGACCTTGACCCGTCTTCGGGAGCCTTACCTGTTGTCCATGAAACCGAAGGATCAAACGATACAGTCCACTCAAAATCCGTTTCTGCCACATCGGAGTCTAGTTCGATATCGGTAGTGCCGTCGTTACAAATTACCGGAGCATGATTGACAGTCTCGACCGCCGATGGTATTGGATCAATATTAATAGTGTAAGTCCCGGGCAGTCCGGCCTCAGGCACCTCATTCTCACACCAGTCCTCGATCCCTGTTGTTACAATATTATAAGTACCCGCATCCAGGGTGCCAAGTGAATGTTGCGTGCCGCTCTCATAATCAAGTATGGGAGCCTGCTGAACGCTGTTTATTTCGTACTCTATTGTGAAGTTGGGAGCACCACCATCGATAACAATTACGATAAAACTTTCCGTGCCTTCACAGGCATCCCCGCTTCCGTCAATAGTGGCAGATTCAGGCTCGCTGCCTACAATAATTTCAATGGGATCACCATAAACTTCAACTTCGCAGCCGTTTACATCTTCAACATAAGTAATCGTAAATTCAGTATCATCATCCAATTCGTCGGTAACGATCCAGTCGCCGCTTTCATAGTCATTTATGGTATGAGTATTACCGTTGGCTGTATAGGTAACTGTATAGGGAGAAACACCCCCTGTCAGGTCAAACCTGATGGTTGCAGGATGGTTAAGGCAGATACTGGTTGCTTCAGCCTCTATTTCGGCCAGTTCAAATATCGGATTGACATTTACCGTAACCGTGTTCAGTGTGCGTTCACACAGGGTTGCATGGTTTTCATCCACTGCCACGGCATAAAAGTCCGTCGTTACAGTAAGAGGTCCCGTGTTAACGGAAACATCCGTACCATTGCCAATTACATTTCCAACTTCAGAATCATCACTTGCCAGGTAAACATAATACCTGACACCAGACTGGGACGAAGGTATAACAATATCCGTTGTTGTATTATAACAGATCAGACCATCCTCCGGTGCAATGGTTATATCATCAGGCAGCGGGTTAACCGATAACGTCATATCGTCCGAGTCCTCCGCCCCTCCGCAGGCATTTTCACCCTGAATGGTCATCCTGAGTACAACGTTGCTACCCGCATCGGTTGCTGCCGGTGTATATGTTGGTGAGAGGGTTGCTTCATTTTCAAGACTGCCGTTACCCGATACTATTGTCCATAATATTGAAGATTCATTTTGTGCCGTTGCCCCGCCGATGGTGTAGGGGCTGTCCTCGCAAGTTGAATCATCATCACCCGCGAATGCAACGGGAAGCGGGTCTACCGTCAGAGTCATCTCGTCCGAGTCCTCCTCCCCTCCGCAAGCATTTTCCCCCTGGATAGTCATGCTGAGCACAACGTCACTTCCAGCATCCGCTGCTGCCGGGGTGTATGTGGGTGCGAGGGTTGTTTCATTTTCAAGAGTGCCGTCACCCGATACTATTGACCATAATATTGAAGAGGCATTCTGTGCCGTTGCCCCGCTGATTGTGTAGGGGCTGTCCTCGCAAGTTGAATCATCATCACCTGCGAATGCAGCGGGAAGCGGGTCGACCGTCAGTATCATATCGTCTGAGTCCTCCGCCCCTCCGCAGGCATTTTCACCCTGGATTGTCATCCTGAGCACAACGTCACTACCCGCATCAGTTGCTGCCGGTGTGTATGTGGGTGCGAGGGTTGTTTCATCTTCAAGCGTGCCGTTACCCGATACTATTGACCATAATATTGAAGAGGCATTCTGTGCCGTTGCCCCGCTGATGGTGTAGGGGTTGTCCTCACATGTTGAATCATCTCCACCAGCGAATGCAACGGGAAGCGGGTCCACCGTCAGAATCATCTCGTCCGAGTCCTCCGCTCCTCCGCATGCGTTTTCACCCTGAATGGTCATCCTGAGTACAACGTTGCTACCCGCATCGGTTGCTGCCGGTGTATATGTTGGTGAGAGGGTTGCTTCATTTTCAAGCGTGCCGTTACCCGATACTATTGACCATAATATTGAAGAGGCATTCTGTGCCGTTGCCCCGCTGATTGTGTAGGGGCTGTCCTCGCAAGTTGAATCATCTCCACCAGCGAATGCAACAGGAAGCGGGTCTACCGTAAGAGTCATCTCGTCCGAGTCCTCCTCCCCTCCGCAAGCGTTTTCACCCTGGATAGTCATCCTGAGCACAACGTCGTTACCTGCGTCGGCTTCTGCCGGTGTGTATGTAGGTGTCAGGGTTGTTTCATTTTCAAGAGAACCACTACCAGTCTCGACAGTCCATAAGATAGAAGATTCGAATTGAGCAGAGGCCCCGCTAATTGTGTATGGGCTGTCCTCGCAAGTTGAATCATCATCACCCGCGAATGCAACGGGAAGCGGGTCTACCGTTATAGTCATCTCGTCCCAGTCCTCAGACCCGGCGCAAGCAGCTTCACCCTGTATTGTCATTCTCAGGGTTACAACATTCCCTGCATCATCAGCGTCCGGCGAGTATGTGGGCTCCAGGGTTGTTTCCCCTGTTAATGAACCCTCTCCATCTTCGACAGTCCAGATTATAGATGAGTAATGCTCGGCTGAAGCATCATTGACCGTATAATCGCTGTCCTCACATATTGTTGCATTGGATCCAGCATTTGCAACCGGCAGCGGTTCAACAGTTATCGTTATAGTATTGCTTATATCTTCGCAATAGTATGATGTTACAGACTCACCCGAGGTAACAATACGCCTGTACTGTCTTGTACCGGTCAGGGCCTCCGGCTGATAATTCTGGCTCGTTGCACCCCCAATATCTGACCAGTCCCCCGAAGTACCCGCCCTGCTCTGCCACTGGAAGTTGTATGAGTCATCACCCCCGGTAGGCATTAAACCGGTGAGTTCATCAGGAGTGCTTTCCGCACAAATTGTCTGATCTTCAGAAATAATGTTGTCTTCAATTGGGGGCAGAATTGTCAGGGTAACCTCCTCGGCAGGGCCAATACAGCCGGGAGCCGGTTGCTCTTCCCTTACCCAGAAAGTATATATTCCTGGCTCAACTTTATCGTGCACAAGCTCGTCACCCTCATGCAGATGAATGGTCAGATCCTCATCCTCATACCAGTTAAGTTCTCCAGAAGATCCAGGATCTTCCTTTTCAGCAGTCAGGGAAGGCTGTCCGTTCTCATCATAACAGTAAACCGGACTATCCGCTATCGGAAGACCAGGAGCATCAACAAGTTCGATGTAGGAAGTTTCGGTAATAACTCTTTCATTTGCAATAACGGGATTGGTATGCCACTGATTGCAAGGCCCCCAGTATCTCATTGTTACCTCGAATTGCATTTCCGCTTCGTCATTAAAATCCCCGTCATGAAAAACCGGATAAGAATAGGCAGTTGGGTAATTGGTATCTTCATCACCAGGTAAAGGATCTTCATCATACTCTATTACAGGGCCAAGGAATGTTTCGCCACCAATCAGATTACCCTCAGCATCAGTCACCTGTGTATCGGGCTCCCCATCACCGTCAGTATCAAGCCATACATTGGGTATCCTCTCTCCTCCATAAACATTCGTGCCATATTCAAACTGCACCCACCTTTTCCCCACATTGGGTCTCTCGGGCTCTTCTCCATAATCACAGTTAAATATTGTAACATCATTGAACGAATGTCCTACAATATCCTCCCCCACACAATATTCATTCAGTGTGCTACCGACTTCCGGATATATAAGCAATTCTCCAGGCCAATCATCATCTGTTCTGTGGGAAGCCAGGGTTGTTGATGTAGGAACTGCTCCTGAATTACATATTAAGCTAGACTGTGTTGGTAAAATTAACCTTGGGTGGCCTACAGGGGAATACGAACAAACATCCTCATCATCCGGATATTCAAAAACAGAGGTTTTCCTTTGAAACCTTCCCGAACCGGGATAAGTTTCATCCATTACTCCATAAAAAATTAAATCATCAGGATCATTCCAATGTACTTGAAGCCTTCCCCCTCCCGGATCAAAGTGAACACTGTTCCTGGCAGCTGGTTTAAAATTCCAGTGATATTCTATACTAACTGAGACAGGGGCACATGTACCTGAAGAACTTATATCAATCCCCTTGTCTCCTGTAATATCGTCGCATGAAAGTATCCTGTTATTTACAGCCTCCTCCTCATCTATACTTGAGACAAATTCGTCTGAACTATTTCTCAAATCTCCGCACCCTGCATCGTAGGATATTCTTACTGACTCCCTGTCATCAAAAGAAACCGAGATCGGATCTAAGTTTCCATCATACAATTCAAGTAAAACGGTATTATCTATAGGTGTTGCAAAAGAGGGAGTGTAAGTTTCAGAGCCGATAAATATAGTCCAACATGAAGGGTCTGAGCCGCCTATGACATCCTGATCAAAATGCAAAACAAACTCATTTTGATCGTCATTTGTAAATGTTATAGGGTACTCGTTATTATCTTCATCAACCGGGATTAATTGTGGTGCCTGCCCAAAGACAGACATAATGCCGGAAACGAAAAAAAGAAGCAGAAACAACAGTATTGCACCTGTTCTTTTGCCCCTGTATGGTTTAGGAGTAAAATCCATAATCAACTAGTTAGGTTCCTTATATATAAGGCCGGAGTATCCCTTGATATGCCGGCTGCGCGCTCATTATTCCAGGTCAACTTGTCAGGGTATACGGAAAATTTGTCTTTACGGTTTGTCCGTTAATCAAGAAATATGGCACTTTGGTAAAAAACCGTATGTCAGGTTAGTATTTTCCCCCATCACTTTATACCTGAAAAATTATTGCGGGGTTTCAAAAAAATCCTGTAAATCATTGACGATCATCCAGATTTATAACTACAGAAGGAAATCTGCCAAAAATCATCCCTTTAACTGATAAAGGTCATTGAATCATAGGCTGGTAATTACTTAATTTTGGGTTAAACAACGAGCAGTGAAACTCGTATAACAGACTGATTATGTACAAGATAAACAAGCATCCCATTCTTGAGATCCCGAAAAAGGAGAAGGTTAAATTCCTTTTTGAGGGGAAAGAGGTGGCCGGCGAGAAGGGATTTACCATTTCTGCAGCTCTGCACCAGGCAGGTTATCCGGTTCACAGCCACAGCCTGCGCAACAGGAACCGCAGCCTTGAGTGCGGCATAGGCAAGTGCGGTGCATGCGAAATGCTTGTTGACGGGGAAGTGAGAAGGATATGCATCACTCCTGTTGACAATGTAAGATCTGTAAATGAGATTCCTAAAGATTATAGGCCGTATCGTACCGAATATGTTAAAAACACTCCCTACAGGGTTTTTAAAACTCAGGTTGCAATAATCGGTGCCGGACCGGCAGGGTTGGCTGTGCGAAGCGAACTGAACGCTCACGGTATAGATAACGTGGTGATTGACAACAATGCAGAGACAGGCGGACAATTTATTATGCAAACCCACCAGTTCTTCTTTTTTGAAAAGGAACAAAAGTTCGGGGGAATGAGGGGGTTTGATATTGCCAAAACTCTTGCGGGGGATGATCACAGCGGCATTTTCCTGAACTCGACCGTTTGGGATATTCTCGAGGGAAAAAGGCTGGCGGTCAAAAATATAAAAACAGAGGAGATCTACTACGTGGATGCCGGGCAGCTTGTTGTGACAACAGGTGCGGTACCTTTTATGCCGCCTTTTGAAAACGACGATCTTCCGGGTGTTTACACGGCAGCTGTGGTTCAGAAGATGATGAACATAGAATTTACCCTTCTGGGGAAAAACGTGTTAACCGTTGGGGCAGGCAACATAGGGTACCTTACTTCCTACCAGCTCATGCAGGCCGGCGCGAGTGTGAAGGCCATTATCGAGGCTCTGCCGCATGAAGGTGGATTTCCCGTGCAGGCGAACAGGGTAAAGAGGCTCGGGGTGCCTGTTTTGCTTTCACATATGCTGCTGAAAGCTGTCCCAAACAAAAACAATGACGGTATAACGGGTGCTGTTGTGGCGCAGTGCGAAAATTTCAAACCCATCCCGGGAACGGAAAGGATACTGGAGGGGATAGATGCAATAAATATCTGCACCGGACTGGTGCCGGATGATGCCCTGATGATAAAAGGGAAGGAGATTTTTGGCCGTATGTGCTACGGCGGCGGAGACGCAATCCGTATCGGCGAGGGTACTAGCGCAGTATTGCGTGGCAAGCAGATAGCATATGAAATTATGGAAGATCTGGGGGAAAAATATGACTATACCCATTACCTTGAAATATCGAAAGAGTATATTGACTCCCAGCAGGAACCGGTACAGGTTTTGGACAAGCCGCTAACGCCGGATGAAAAGAGGGCTTATGACAGGCCGTTCGTTATAATCGACTGCCTACATGGCTTTGCATGCAATCCCTGCCAGTTTGCATGCCCTTTCGGTGCAATTGTTAAATCATCGACCTCGACTTACCCCACAAACGACTTTGAAAAATGCACCGGCTGCCTTAAATGTATACACCAGTGTCCCGGTCTGGCCATTTTTGGGTACAACCTGAAAAAGGACTGGCTATTTATGCCGATAGAGTATCACGTGGAAGAAAACAGTGAAGTTTACCTTGTTGACAACAACGGTGAGAAGCTTGGCGAAGGTGTTATAGAGAAAGTGCTTGAGAAGAAAAACAAAACTAACGTTGCGCGCATAAAATCAACAAACCTGAAGGGAATGGAGCTCACCGATGTAAGAGGCTTCATAACAGCGGAGAACTATCCTGAACCTCTTAAGTTGAGCAAAACCAAAAAGGAGATCAAATCTGAAAGATATATTTGCCATTGCGATGACGTAACCCTGGAGGAGATACTGGAAGCAATAGGTGACCGCAGCTTTATTTCGGTAGATGAGGTAAAACACACATCCAGGCTGGGAATGGGGTCATGTCGCGGCAAACGCTGCATTAAAAGGCTTAAGCAAACTCTCTCAAGTCACGGCATATCGGTTGTGGGAGAAGCCACCCCCAGGGGGCCTATGGCAAACCAGGTGGCAATGGGTGAGCTCTACCCCAGCAGGGTTCACGATAAAATTGTCACCTCAGTAAGAAACAAGAAGCCGCGTAAAGTGAAAGCCGATGCAGTAGTTGCAGGAGGAGGCATTGCCGGAAGCGCTCTTTTCAGGTATCTTGCCGAAGCCGGCATGAATCCTGTGCTTATAAACTATGACAGAGGCTCTTCATGGAGAAATATCGCAGGAGGCAGACCGACATTCAGTATCCCCGAGCTTGCAGATATTGCAACCAATAACCATCGCTTATTTGAAGAGCTGCAAAAAATGCAGAACATCGATTTCAAGCCAACCAGGTATGTTACCTTCGCACACGATGAAGAGACATACCGGACTCTTGAGAAGTCGATGGAGTGGTCGAACGCGGAAATGGTCGAACCGAAAGATTTCAAGGAAAAGATATCCCCTTCGTTCAACGACGAACTGAAAACATACCTGGGAGCTCTTATAGCAAAGGATTGCTGGCAGGCAACTCCGGGAAAGGTGATTGACCTTTTAAGGAAAACAGCTATAAGAAAAGGAGGCGAGGTTTCGGAAGACTGCAGGCTGGTAGATCTCGACAAAAGGGGCGATACATACACCGCGCTTGTAAAAGACCACAACAGCGAATACATAGAGTATGAGACCGATATATTCATTAATTCCCTGGGGCCTGAAGCTGCTGATTTTGCCAGGAAGGCAGGCATTGAAACAGGGCTCTTCCCCGTAAGGCACCAGGCATTTATAACCAGGAGGCTCCCTATGATGGGCCTGAACGGCACCCAGCTGCCCATGCTGATCGACAGGCGCAACTACAAGGGCTTTATTGCAGTCTACGGCCAGCAGCTTGCCGAAACCGGACAAGTAATCGGTTGTGCATCACCGGCTGTCGACCCTGAGGAAACGTGGAAGAACCTTAAGGTAAACACGAGGGAGTTTTATGAAATAGTGACTGAAATTTTCGTTAACTGGCTTCCCGAACTCTCGTCGGTGGGCTTCCAGGCAGTATGGTCAGGTCATTATGTGGAACCGCGAATGATAATTGACCCGGACAAAGGCCTCTTCATGGGCTTGCGGGGACAGGGGTTCATGCTGGCCCAGTATCTTGCAAAGTTGTACGTTGACAAGCTCACAGGTAAAAGCGTACCGGATTATTTTGAAAGATTGTCCCTTGAAGGCGACGGGCTCCCGGAAAAAGCTTTCAAATAAACTTTTTTACTCCGCCAGGGCAAATCCGCTCTACCGGTTGATTCCAACCGGGAAAATTCATCCTTATCTGTCTTATTAGCGGTTAAAATATTGTAATTTTGCGGGATAACCCGGCTTTATTGTATTTACCACTTGTGCCAATGGATTTTACACCTGAAACATATAAAAGACTTTTAGAAGCACTGAAGGAAAAAGACTACGAGTTCAAAACATTCGGAGAGTTCATGGACTCTCCGGGTCAAAGGAGTGTCGTATTGCGTCACGATGTGGACAAGCTGCCTGAAAATGCACTGCAAACAGCCGCAATAGAAAAGGAAGCAGGCATTAAGGGGACTTATTATTTCCGCACTGTCAAAGGTGCCTGGCAACCCGAAATTGCACGGAAGATTAGTCAAATGGGACATGAAACGGGTTATCACTACGAAACGATCGAAACAGCTTTCAGGAAAATAAGCGGCAGGTTCCCGCTTTGTTTAAAAATTACAGGTAAAGGCAGATACAGCAAGGAGGAGCTTATCGATGCCGCATACGGGGAATTCAGAAAAAACCTTAAAAAAATGAGAGAGCATGTGCCGGTAACAACCGCAGCAATGCACGGCAGTCCGCTCTCCCCCTTCAACAATCTTCTTTTGTGGGAAAAATACGACTACCGTGAGCTTGGCATCACCGGGGAGCCCTATATGGACGTCGACTACTCAAAGGTCCTCTACCTCACTGATACGGGACGAAGATGGAACAACACGGGTTTAAGCATCCGTGACAAGGTGAACCATGGGTACTATAAAGAGCTGATAAAAACTTTGCGTACAACTCATCACCTGATAAGGGCAATAAAAGAAAACCGCCTTCCCGGGCTGGTCATAATAAATATACATCCGCAGCGGTGGACAAGCAATGTACTACCCTGGGTCAGGGAGCTGATATGGCAGAATACTAAAAACCTTGTGAAAAAAATGATCGTACTACGCTCCCGCTGACAAAAATTTATCTGCTGGGGCTTCGGTTTCCTGAGGATGGAAACCAGCGGCTTTGTGGCACAGGCGTACGGGAAAAGGGATTTCAGGGAAAGTATGCTGACTCTCTCACGTGCCGCCCCCGACTACAACAGGCCTTAACAAAGTGCTGCGGCCGGAAAAATAAGGTTTAATCCTTAACAGCCGGAGGGATATTTTCTTTAAAAATAGCTCTCCTTTGAAAGGTATTGTTTCACGTATTTTTCCACTCCTTCCTCCAATGGTGTAAAGGGTTTGGTGTAACCTGCCGCCCGGAGCTTGCCGGTGTCGGCGCGGGTAAAGTACTGGTACTTGTCGCGTATATCTTCGGGTATGTCAATATATTCAATACAAGGCTCTTTCCCGGCTGCCCGGAATACACTTTTTGCAAGGTCATTGAATGTACGGGCTTCACCGGTGCCTACATTGTAAATTCCCGGCTTTTCCCTCTTGGTCATCATATAATATATTATATCTGTAACGTCGCCAACATAAACGAAGTCGCGCCTCTGCTCCCCGTCAGGGTAACCGGGCCGGTGAGAGCGGAAAAGCTTCATCCTGCCTGTGGCCATTATACTTTTGTAGGCATGAAAAACCACCGAGGCCATCCTGTTTTTGTGATACTCGTTGGGCCCGTAAACATTGAAGAATTTTAACCCTGCCCAGAACCATGGCTTGTTTTCCTGATCCAAAACCCATTTGTCAAATTCATTCTTAGAGCGGCCGTAAAGGTTCATCGGATTAAGCTCACCAACAATATCCTCATTGTCACTGTAGCCCATATCGCCTTTCCCGTACGTGGCGGCAGAAGAGGCATATATGAAGGGAAGGCCGTAATTGCAGCATACAGTCCACAGCTTTTTGGAATAATCCAGATTGAGGCGGTTCAGTATAGTTTCATCATTTTCGGCTGTATCTGTACGTGCACCGAGGTGAACAACAAACTGAACCAACCGGTGATTGGACTCAAGCCACTCCGGAAATTCATCACGGTGAACCTTGAGGGTGAATTTTTTGCCCGAGTAATTATCTTTTTTACCCGGAGATGAAAAATCATCAACAAGCACTATATCACTGAACCCTTCTTCATTTAGCCTGCCGGTCATATTGCTTCCAATAAAACCGGCTGCACCTGTTATAACTATCATATTGTGGTTTTATAGATGAGCGCTAATTTACAAAAAACATTGCCGGGAAATAAAATGTTATTTATTTTGCCGGATTTAGTAATTTTGCCCTGCCGGTTAAATCTGTTCTGCTTCACGCTAATAGATTGCCGGGTCTGTCAAACTTTTTAATAATTTTTACCATATTATGGGAAATAAGAAAAAATCAAAACTTGAGGTAAAAAATAACGGTGTTTCCACTAAAGAGGATTTCGGCTACTCCAAACTGGAGCAGTACCACCAGGAAACGACCGAGAAGCTTGAACATCACTACAGGGAGATACTCAAGCTGCTGGGAGAGGATGTCAAGCGGGAAGGTCTTCAGGAAACACCGGTCAGGATCGCAAAAGCCATGCAATTTTTGACCCACGGGTATGATTTTGATCCGCGAAATATAATACGGGCTTCCAAGTTCAGGGAAGATTACCAGCAGATGGTACTTGTAAAGGATATAGAGATCTATTCCCTTTGCGAACACCATATGATACCTTTCTACGGAAAGGCGCATGTGGGGTATATACCTGACAAATATATAACGGGTTTGAGCAAAATTGCCAGAGTAGTTGATGCCTACTCAAGAAGGCTGCAGGTGCAGGAGCGTATGACCACGGAGATCCGTGACTGCATTCAGGATACGCTTGACCCTATAGGGGTTGCGGTGGTTATTGAAGCCCACCACATGTGTATGCAAATGCGCGGTATACAGAAACAAAATTCGGTAACCACAACCTCGGCATTTACCGGTGCGTTTATGAAGACCGAAAAGACCAGGGAGGAGTTTATACACCTGATCGGGACAAAGCTGCATTAAACAAAGCTCTTTTACCACCGGTAAAACCTGCCGGTTTTTCAGGTAAATTTTTGAAATATCAAAATAAACAAATAATTTGCAGCTTCTAATTACTGCATAATGATATGCCTTAAGCCGGCGCTGAAGTTTTTAATTTTAACCGGCCTGAACTCAATAAAATATTAATTTCAATTCCAGTACAATGAAAGCTTATGTTTTCCCCGGACAGGGGGCACAATTTCCGGGAATGGGAAAAGAGCTGTACGAAAATTTTTCCCTGGCCAAAGAGATGTTCAACCTGGCTGACGAAATACTGGGTTTCCGCATAACACAGCTCATGTTTAACGGAAGCGAAGAAGACCTCAGACAAACCGGGGTAACCCAGCCTTCCATCTTCCTTCACTCTGTGATCCTGTCGAAAGTTATAGGTGATAAGTTTAACCCTCAAATGGTGGCCGGCCATTCCCTGGGCGAATTTTCCTCGCTGGTTGCATCCGGTGCGCTCTCTTTTGAAGACGGACTGCGCCTTGTGCATGCACGGGCACAGGCAATGCAGAAGGCATGCGAGGCTCAGCCTTCAACTATGGCTGCGGTAATCGGACTGGAAGATCATATTGTGGAGAATGTTTGCACTCAGCTGGAAGAAGTGGTTGTACCTGCAAATTACAATGCTCCCGGTCAAATAGTAATTTCCGGCTCAATGGAAGGGATCGAAGCGGCAACTGAAAAATTCAGGGAGCTGGGCGCGAAAAAAGTTATGAAGCTCAGAGTGGGAGGAGCATTCCACTCTCCACTTATGGAGCCGGCCAAAATAGAACTTGGCAAAGCAATTAAAAACACTACCTTCAGCAGTCCGGTATGTCCGGTTTACCAAAACGTTTCGGCAAAGCCTGTAACTGATCCTGAAAAAATAAAAGAAAATCTTGTGGCACAGCTCACCTCTCCGGTAAAATGGACACAAACTGTTGAAAATATGCTTCACCACGGGGCATCTTCCTTTATTGAAGTTGGACCGGGCAACGTTTTGCAGGGACTGATTAAAAAAGTTGACAGAAAGGTGCCCACTGAAAGTGCATCAGCAGGATAAGCTGACAATGGATTTAATTTTAAAAGTTAAGGCGCATTGGCTTCGCCGGTCTCAGGCAATAAGTAGGCCTCAATTGAGCTAAAACTGAACTTTTGTCTGCCCGGGCAAGCCGGTAGCCTTTGCCCTCAGTGCCCAACTTCGTTTAGCGCAGCGGTGGCCTCAACTACAAGGTGAAATCGTCATGTTTTCCGGGTTGATCACGCTTTACGGCATTGGGCTTAAAAATAACCCCTTTGTTGTTTTTCCCGTCAATCTGAATCTCCAGCGGATCCTTAAACCGTACATGGCGCACATGCTTGTCCTCGTAGTAAGTCTCCTGATTTTTGAGAAAATCAAGATCGTAATACCCGTCATCTAAATAGGGGTTGATGGTGAAATATCCAACCCTGAAAGATGTAAGATTCTGGAAAAAATGGGTGCCCTGACTGGGGTCAATCCTGTAATTTTCCAGCCCGGATTCAACTATCACCCTTGCCATAGATATCTGTCCCCACTTTATGGGTATACCCAGCCACGGATCTCTGGACCCCCATCTTCCGGGTCCGACCAGCACGTAATTCCTCCCCTCTTTGACGAAACGATCATTGATCCTTTCTATCTCGCCGGCTATTTTATTGTTTTCCGATGGACTGAAATCGTCGGGCTTAACATATACTATGTCGCGTATATTGTTAATTACACCGTTACCCAAAGCCTGATCGGAATAAATAATTGTATTGCCCAGTTCGATATTTCCCAGATCCAGGTCAACTTTCTGATCAGTCTGTACAATCGGTCTTATCTGCAAAAAATAGAACCTTTTGGGCTCACCCTTCGGCACATCCAGATTTACTGCAAATTCTATTTCAATGGGGTTGTTCATTTCACGCTGCCCTATTTCAAGAAGGGTCTGCAGCACTTCAGAAAGGGGAAAAGTATTGTGATTTAATATGTTCGAAAAGGTCACAATTTTTTTCCCCGGCCAGTCAACACCGTCGCGTATCATATTGTACTCAAAATCGTATGTTGAAGCAACATGCCTGAACGGAGGCTCATTAACGGCTTCACGGACATTGCGTTTCAAAATGTTCACATCATCGTCAACCGATGGCACAAAACTCTCCACGTCAAGGTCAAGTGCATAGTATTTTTTCTGCGACTGGCGCAAAGCATCCTCAGGCGTTGAATGCTGAAGGAGCTTTTTGGGATATTTAGGGGAAAACCTCAGAGAGATACCCCCGTCTACAATAAGCTTACCCAGTCCGAAAGCTACATTTGCAATACCATCCTGGGGCTTTTCAGGGGCAATGGGATAAAAATTTATAGAGCGTGCCACACCCGACAGTGTCGGATAATACTTGCCGTTATTTGCCGACCCGCAAACCTCCTGCAATACGATCCCCATCTTTTCCTCGTCGATAACATTGGATGTTGCAGTCATGTAAGCCTTACTTGTTTTAAAATAAACCGATGCGTAAACACACTTTATGGCATCGGTAAGCATCTTGATCATCAAGGTGCTGTCATCCACACGGGGTATCATATAGGTTGAGTAAATACCTGCAAAAGGCTGATAATGACTGTCTTCAAGGCGACTTGATGAGCGTATAGCAACCGGCCTTTTCAGAACCGATATAAAAGCGTAAAGATCCTGATGGATCCGTCCGGGCAAACTTGCCCTGACAAATTCATCGAGTATCTTCTCATCGCTGGCATCTGACAATCCCACCCTGTAGAGGTCATTGTTCTCCATGAACTCATCAAATATGTCGGTTGACAAAACAACCGTACGGGGGATAGTTACCAGAACACCCGGGAACTTGTTGTAAATACTGTTCTTTTTAAGTATTGAATTAATAAATGCGAGACCGCGTGCCTTTCCCCCGATCGAACCGTCACCTATGCGCGAAAAAATCAGGTACTCGTCATATGTGTTTTTATCGAATTTTGCTATTACCCCCCTTCCTTTGTTTGAGCGGAAATTGGAAATGGCCGAAAAAAGGTATTGGCGAACCTCATCAAGAGATTCGAAATCCTCCAGACGCAAAAACTTGAACAATTGAGCAATCGGAAACAACGCCCTTGCATTGAGCCACTTTGAAAAGTGATTCCTTCCGGCATGATAAGCAAGCGTGTCATCTGAAATGTTCAAAATAGCCTGCTGAAGGGTCTGCAGATCATTTGCCCTGCATACTTCCTTGAGAGTATATGGGTCGCGGAAAACAAACTCACCGAAAGAGAACTCCCTAATTATGAAGTTCCTCAACTCAATGGAAAGTGTTTTGGAGTATTTGTGTATAAACCCCGCCCCGAATTCATCGGCAACCTGTTCATATTCATTGTTGGATGACTGCAACAGGAAAGGCATATAGGGATCGTCATTCTTAACCTTCTGACACAGCTTGACACCCGCCTGAGGATCGAGCTTTTTGTTTCTTTTGTAACTGATATCGGATATAACCCCGAGCAGGTTATATTTGTATTTTTCATATAAAGCAGCGGCATCTTCATAATTTGTGGCCAGCAGGATCTTCGGACGTCCTCTCATCCTGAGCATCTTCTGGTGCTCATTTAAGGCCTCCCTCATAAATTCGCGCGACTGCTTGAGGATTATCTTGTAAATGTTGGGCAGATAACTTGAAATATAACGGATCGAGTCTTCAACAAGAATTATGGTCTGAACCCCCACCGATTCCACATCATGATCCACGTTCATCCTGTCTTCTATAAGCTTTATTATGGCAAGCAATATGTCGGCATTGCCAAGCCAGCAAAAGACATAATCAATGGCGCTTGTATCCTCCCTCTTGATCTTCATTGATATTTCCCTGGAAAAATAAGTAAGCACAACAATGGGGATACCGGGATATTTTTCCTTCATCTCTCTTGCAAGCGAAAAGGTGTCAATATTCCCTACGCTGAGCATCAGTATTATCAGATCAATATTGTCATTTTCAAGCTTTCTGAAGGACTCCTCAGAACTGTTAGCTTTTATAAAAATGGGGGGGTAGCGCAAATTAAGAGAAACATATTCATTGAATATCTGCTCGTCTATACGACCGTCCTCTTCAAGCATGAATGCATCATAATTGCTGCATACAAGCAGCACCTTATGGATACGCTTCTGCATCAACAGGTTGAAGGATGTATCATGAAACTCAAAAACGTCGATATCTTTCAATTGTTTAACTTCTTCCATAACATTTAAAAATTATCTGTATAATTACCCAATCATCCCGCAAAGGACAAAATAATCATTATAAATATGCAGGGTCAGAGGATTAAAAAAACTGAATTTATTTAACTTTAACATGAATTTAGCTTAACCTTAATTTAATATTATGTAAATTGCTGACTATTCTTAACGCGAATGCTTCAAAAAAATCACATATTGTTTTGGGCTAATATTACAGCCATGCCTTTTTTCCCGTCCATGAGTATTTCAACAGGCTGTTTGAACCTAATGTGTTTTATATATTCGGTTTCAACTAACGTTTCCTGTTTTTTAAACGCGTCAAACCTGACAAAATCGCCGGGTGAGGTGTGGTTGACCGAAAGGTAGCCGACATTCATCGATGTCACGTTGTGAAAAAAGTGAGAGCCAAGCGATGCGTCCAAAGGAAAATCATCCATGCTCATTTCGACAATAACCTTTGCATTTGATATTTGAGGCCAAACAACCGGGATACCGATGAACCTGTCTCTTGTCCCCCACCTGCCGGGCCCGATAAGCACATATTTACGATTTTCCTTCAGCATTTTAGAATTTCGCTCCTCTATCTGCGAGGCAATTTCAAGGGTTTTATGCTTATCGAAGCTCTCGGGTTTAACGAAAATAACATCCTTTATGTTGTCGATCCTGCCGTTTCCCATGCTTTTGCTGCTGCGAAGCAAAATATTGTCACTTTCAAGCTTCCCGGTGTCAATACTGTAGTCGCTTTCACCCCCGACAAGGGGTTTAATCTGCAGAAGGTAAAACGAGGGTAACTTGTTTCTGTCACGCTTCAAATCGACCGCAAACTCTATTTCCACATCACTTCCAAGTGCCTCCTTTACCACATCCAGAATAATATTGAGTGTTTGGGGCAAAGGGACATAATCATATTTAAGAATATTGGCAAAGTTTACTATACGAAGCCCCCGGTCATCCAGGCCATGAATTATGCGCTCATTTTCAATGTCATACACCGAAGCACAATGTTTTAGTGTTCCGTCCTTTTCAGCTTCAGATACATCGCATCTTATCAGCCCGGCATCTTCACCCTCAAGCAGATTGACCTTCTTTTTCTCCATATTTACCGCATAAAACTGAACCTGTGAATTTTTATACTGGTCTTTGGGTGTGCTTATATCCAGTTTGGGATGGGCAGGTGAAAAACGGTATGCTTTTTCGCCTTCAACAACATACTGACCCAGTCCGACCGCCATCACAGCATAACCTTCATCCGGTTTCATGTGCGAGACAGGATAAAAATTCCGGGATTGTGCCGTACCGCTGATATGCGGATAAAACCGGCCGTCAAACCTGTTGCCGGCAACCTCCTGTAATACGATTGCCATTTTTTCCTCTTCTATCTTATAATTGATGGCCTCAAAATATGTTCGGGCACTGTCAGAAAAGATTGAAGCATAAACCAGTTTGATAGCATCTGTAAGTTGCTTAAACCTCTCGTCAAAAGAGGAATGGTTGTTTGGCAAGAGATATGTTTCAAATATCCCCGAGAAAGGATGCATCAAAGAATCTTCAAGCAGGCTTGAAGATCGCACGGCAATGGGCGCGGTGATCTTTTTAAGATATACTTTAAGTCTTTTTACCAGGTTGTAGCTTAGCTCGCTTTGCAGAAAAAGTTTTTTAACATCCTCATAATCGAGTCCGTTATACACTTTGTCATGCAGCTTGTTCTTCTCCAGAAATATGTCAAATTCGTCAGTTCCAATTATTACTGTACGCGGGGTCCTGATCTCCAATCCGTCTACCTGCTCGGAAAAACGGAAATTATATATCAAATTGTTGATAAAGGCAAGTCCCCTGCCCTTTCCTCCAAGTGAGCCGGATGCAAAACTTACAATATTTGACTCCTCCAGTATTGCACTCTCCTCAAAATTGACAATCTTGCCCATATCCTGTTCCTTACGGTGCTTCCTGATAATATCTATCAGGAACTGGCGCATTTCTTCGGGGTTTTTGAAATCCGATACCCGCAAAGGGTTGATTATTTTTGCGATCTTTACCTCACCCCTTGCCATAAGCCAAAGGGAAAAATGGTTCTTTACCCCGTGATAAACAAGAGACTCTTCAGGGACAGTTTTAAGGTATGACTCAAACTCCCTCATTGACTTGGCAACAGCTATCTGTCTCCCTTGGTTGTCACGGTAGATGAAATGGCCGAAACCAAGATAGTAATTTATAAAGCTTTTAAGATCCTGCAAAAGTGTCTCGGAATTCTTGTTTATAAAAATCGACTTCAGCTGATGGGCAATCTTTGAGTTTTCCGGCTCGGAAGACTGAAGAACCGTGGGGAGGTTATCTATCTGTGACTTAACATAACTCAGCAGCTCTACGCCTGCATTCGGATCGGGCTTGCCATCCCTTGGGAACCTTACATCTGAAATAACACACAGCATGTATTCCTGATACCTGTTGAAAATATTAATGGCGCTTTCGAAATCGGTTGCCAGCAGTATCTTGGGTCGTCCTCTGAGTTTGAGTACCTTATAGAGCTCATCGGTATTCACATCTTCAATAAGATGCTTGGTCTGCTCCAGAACTATCGAGTAAACCATTGGCAAATAGCGGGAGTAATATTTGGGTGCATCCTCAACAAGGAGAATAATCTTTGTAAAACCCTTGGCAGTATCATTTTCCACATTAACCTTATCCTCCAGCATTTTTACCATTGCAAAAAATATCTTGGAATCGCCGTTCCAGACAAAAACATTGTCAATATTGTCAAGCTTCCTTTTGTCCCTGTTAAAAATTTCCATGTCATTGTTATTGTTCAGCAACAAAAAGACAGGTATGTAGGGATACTCGCTTTTGATCTTTTCGCTCAGAAGAATCGGGGTTTTCTTATCAACCCCCATCATAACAATAACCAGGTCATAATGCTTGGAATGAAGTTCGCTGAAAGCTTCTTCAATTGTTGAAACACCTGTAACGCGCGGCAGGGAAGTGAGGTTCAGCTCATGATACTGTCCCAGCATATGATCCGAAAACCTTCCGTCCTTTTCAATGCTGTAGGCATCGTAAAGTGTTGCAACCAAAAGTATTTCCTTCACCTTGAATGGCATCAGGTCGTGGAAAAGATTTCTTTCCGCATTGTGGCGGTTAAGGAATTTTTGAAGCAGCTGACGGCTGCTGAGCGACTTTGTGCTTGCCTGTTCAACCGTTGACTGGCGATCCTTCTCCATTTTTGTTTTCATCATGATCGAGGATGCCTTTTGACTGTTAATATAGCCTGTAATAAGATTGGCTATATTGTCAATCAGCTCCCGTTCCTCTTTAAGAAAGGGACCCTCATCCATTTCCGTAAACTCACGTGTATAGTAGACTTCAATGATGCCGCGGCTGTTATCAATTGTCTCGAAAATCTGACTCTGCCTCCACGATGTTTCCCTGAAGCCCGGACTTTTATATTCCTTGCCCTCAAAAATAATACGGGATACTGCAAATTCCGGATATTGCCATGCATCGGGAAGTATGAGTGCAATCTGGTGAAGGGTCTCCTCAACAGATTTCTGCTGCTTCAAAATATCGGTTGTCTTGTTTATACAGGCAAGCTCTTTTCTGCGCTCCTTGCGTTCCTTGAGCAGTTCCTGCAAACTGCTTTTATCTGTTTTATTTTCCATAAACATTACATATTAACAATTTGCTCCCATACCGAGGGTGCAATATTTCTAAAAAGTACTTATTATTGTCAAAAAAACAAAACAGTTAATCAACAGAAAATTATTTTTTTGCATCATGAGGCTATTTTTCTTAACTTTTGTAGCCATAACTTAAGATCAAAGAACAATAAATTTTAAAAAATACAATGGATAAAAAAGTTGTAACTCTTACCACAAACACCTATTCCAGGGCATATATGCTCAAGGGCCGCCTTGAATCCGAAGGCATTGAGTGCTTTTTAACAAACGTAAATCTGATACAACCTAATGTATCATATGGTGTTAAAGTAAGGATTTTTGAGGAAGACCTCCCTAAAGCCTCAGAAATACTTGAGGAAATCGAGAAAGAATACGGCAGTGAAGATATTGACAGCAGCAAGGACATATATAAGGTGGAGAGGATACTTGTGCCGGTTGACTTTTCAGATTATTCAATGAATGCTTGTGTTTTTTCGCTGCACCTGGCATTCGTTCTGAAAGCAAATATAAAGCTTTTCCACGCCTTCTTCAATCCAATGATGGATGCTATGACTTTCCCCGATGCATTCACATACCAGTCAAACATGGCCGAAGTTTACCAGGAGCTGGAAAAAAAAGCTAAGGCCGATATGGCTACTTTTGTGAAAAAGCTAAAAAAATATGCAAAAGAACAAAATCTGGGAGATATAAGCATTACCAAATCGCTGGTGGCAGGTCAGCCATACGATGAAATAATATCAATGATAAAATCTTACAAGCCCGGGGTTGTAATCCTTGGAACAAGGGGAGAAGGAAAGAAGCCTGACGAGATGATCGGGGGTGTTACGTCAAAAATTCTTGAAAGCCCCGTTATTGATATTCCCATACTGGTGGTTCCACAAACTGCAAAAATCAACAGGATTGGACATGTAAACATTTTGTATGCAACCAACTTTGACAAGACAGACTATGAAGCGATCCGCAAGCTGATGGCGGTTGTCTCAAATCTTGAAGTCAGTATCTATTGTGTTCATTTCAGCACAGATGAGAAAAACATATCATTGAACAAGGCGAACATGGAGGAGCTCAGAAATTATTTCAGGCAGGCATATAAACAATATACCGTGGAATGTTCAATTATTGAAAGCAATGATGTTATACCTGCAATGGAAAATTTCATCAGGGAAAAAGAGATTGACATTATCTCCATCACTCACAAAAAACGAAATATGCTTTACCGTCTTTTCAACCCCGGTATTGCTAAAAAACTGCTCTTTAGAACAGACAAGCCTGTCCTGATTTTCCACAGTTGATTTTTTTGGGCTAACTTAATAATTGTTTTAACTGTTGATTCGTTTACTTATGTAGCTAAATATCTGAAAAATTTTTGGCAAAGTTTTTGTGTTGACAATAATAGGGGACATATCAAAAACTGCCTCTTTAAAAAATTTTGAAACTAGACACTATTTTTTATATTTGCCTTTATGTCTCAGCAACTTTATTTTCAAGTTTCAGCTTTGCAAAAAGGGGAATACGAAACAACCAGAGATTAAAAGCGCTTAACAACCAATTATAAATCACTTGTATAAACTTAAATTTGTTCTCATGAAAATAGAACTAACCAAAAAGCTGACAGGAATACTGGCACTCTTTCTGGCAATCAATTTATGTGCTTTCGGGCAAACCCGAGAAGAAGCTGTTGAAACCTACAACTCTGCTCTTGACTTAATAGATGATGATATTAAGGCTGCCATTGAGAAAATGGAAAAAGCACTTGAAATGGCTGAGGAACTTGGCCAGGAAGGAATGGAGGTAAAGGAAATGGTAGAAGTACAGCTTCCCGGCTTATATTATGATATGTCAATTGATATGTACCGGGGAGATGACATGGACGGTGCAATTGAAGGATTTGAAAGAGCCATTGAGCTTGCCGAGGAGTACGGTGACCCTGACACCAAAAAAGAGTCTGAAAACGTTCTTCACCAGCTATACTTCAGAAAGGGGAATAATCTGTTCAGGGAGGAACAAAATGAAGAAGCGCTCGATTACTTTGACAGGTCCCTTGAGATTAATCCTGAATTTGCAAGGGCACACCTTGGTAAAGGGCTTGTTTTCCGAAGGCTGCAAGACACGGATAACTTCCGTGAGGCAATAAACTCGGCAATCGAATACGGAAATCAGGCAGGGGATCAGGATCTTGTAAGCACGGCTAACAGAACAGCCAGGGATTACTTTGTAGCTCACGGAGCAAGAGCCAGAAGTGACGACAACTTTGATCGTGCACTCTCCTTGTTGGAAGAATCAGTGGAATATGATTCAAATTTCCCGGAAGCTTACCATCTGATGGCATCCATTCACAATGAACAGGAGAACTGGACTCAGGCGGTTGAAAACGCTGAAAGGGCAATTGAAGCCTCAGATGAGAGTGCAGAAGAAAAAGCAAGATACTATTTTGAACTAGGAAAGGCATATATGGAGCTTGGAAATGAGTCTGCCGCATGCAGTGCATTTGAAAATGCAGCTTACGGGGATTATGAAGAATCGGCAAACTATCATATTGATCATGTGCTGAATTGTCCGTAATGACCAATCAGCTTTTTTTAAAAAAAAAGGGCTGTCTCAAAATGGAGATGGCCCTTTTTTCATACTCTCCGCCAAAGGCTACGGGATATTATAATTTGGTCTTTTGAAATTTTTTCACTACACCTCCAAACCCCCCGGCTCCAGGAATACCCTCTTCAAAAGCTGTACCTACTACTGCAACATCAGCTCCTGATGAAAAAACACTTTCCAGGGTGTTCATATCCTTTATCCCTCCTCCAACTATAAGTGGGATACTGATATTTTCCTTAACCTCCTTTATCATCTTCACGGGTACCGGCTCATTAGCGCCACTACCAGCTTCCATGTATATAACTCTCAATCCCAGCATTTCACCGGCAACCGCCGTTGCGACTGCCAACTCAGGTTTAGCGGACGGTATCGGTCTTGTATTGCTCATATATTCAACAGCCGTCGGTTTGCCATCGCCCACAAGCATATAACCTGTGGGAATTATCTCAAGTCCGCTTTCCTTTAACATCATTGCACTTACCACGTGATTGCCTATCAAAAATTCAGGATTCCTTCCCGAGATGAGACTTAACAAAAGTACAGCATCGGCATTTGATGCCAGTTGAAGAGGACTGCCGGGAAAAGGTACTACAGGCAGGGATATTCTGCTTTTAAGCATTTCAACAACAGGCCCGACAGAAGATTTTACCAGACTGCCGCCGACAAAGATCATTGATATACCGGATTGTTCGACAGCCGAACACAAACCGGAAAGCCTGCCGCTGTCAAACTTGCAGGGATCAACAAGTATAACCAGCTTCTTGCCGTTATCTTCCAAAATTGAGCGGTATACCATAAATTTATTTATTTGCAGCACCAAACTATAAAATAATTGCCATACCTGAAATATTCCAAACAAAACTCTTCATTATTCTGGTTTTTACAAACCCTCCCGGTTAACTTACCCTCGTCGCCGGGCTCAAAAGGGTCTATGTAAATATGTTTACGTAAACTTATATCCTGTTTGTCACATATTTTAAATATTGCCTCCTTTGCACACCAGTAAAGGTAGATATGGTAATCCTCTCCGCTTAGGCGGGCCTCCTGCTTCTCCTTTTGATTGAGAAATTTATTGGCAAGAGGGCCGATTTCGTTTGAAATATACTCAAGATCTACACCAACCCTGCACTGTTTGCTCAACAGTATAGATGTCAGCTTATGTGAATGTGAAATACTTATGTTATACTTACGGTCATTTAAAAAAGGCTTGCGTTTTCCGTTGTAAAATATTTTCACATCCGGACCTGTCATTTCATAAAGTAATCTTCTTACGGTCAGCCACTCCAGCTTTCTGTCATAATTCCTGAAACTGTTAAGGGTATCTATCTCTTCCTTGCTGAGATTCAATCCGGAATAAAGTGTAAAAAAATCCTCTTCAGTTTCCCACAATCCCAGCAAACAGTTGGAATTAACATACTCTTTAAAAAGAAGACCCATGATTTATGAACTTTTTTCTTATAAGCGACAGGCAAATTTATAACGGTAATTATTTTCATGAACCCCCATCAGCGGACAAAATAAAATGGACAAACATGGGGGCATTCAGAAAAAAATGTATTTAATTGGCATACTGCAATAAATCATTGAATACCAACTTGATTTACCTGGTTCAATCGTATTCGAATGAAATTGTTTCCATCAAGTTTACAATATCTTCCCTGAAATAATCAATCACAGGTGCCAGGGAATCTTTATTAGGCTGCACATTAAAGTATAGTGCGCCCCTTAAAAAATGATCGGTGCTGTCGGTGACAAAAAACTGAACGGATGATGCAACCTCACCCTTTATATCATAAAGAACACCATACACATTTTTGTCGTGATCGAAAAACATTGACTCATCTATGGCTTCTGCTTTTACAGTATGCTTATATGCCATCTTTCTTGCATCTTCTATGAAAACATTAATATCTCCCTCTACCTCCTTGTAGCTCAGATGAAGTCTTCCCTTATACCCGGGAAAATCTATATTGAGCCAGCAAGGCTCTGCACTTTCACCCGTCTCGTAAGAAATGGTGGCAAATGAAGGGTATTCAAATATAAAAGGGCAATCGTTTTCATAAACGGTATAATCGCGATCCGGAAAATCGATACGGAAGTACCCCTCGGGTTTGGGGGAATAATCGGCTCCGCATGAAGCCAAAAAAACAAACAGAGGTAAATAAAACAAAAATTTACCTTTTTTTAAAAAAATGAAAACCTCCGGCAACCTCATAATAAACAGCAAGGTTAAGTTTAAAATTAAAATAACGCAAAGTTAAAAAGTAAATTATATTTGCTCGTCCTGAGATCCCGATTGCGGGTCTATCCGCACCTTTATCTGCTTAATGCGCCTGCTGTCGGAAGATTCAATCCGAAACTCAAAATTTTTGAATGTAATTTTTTCATTCTTTTCCGGTATCTCTCCCTTTAGCTCCAGTATAAACCCTGCAAGGGTGTCTGCATCACCCCTGACTTCCTCAAACTCATCCCCTTTCAGATCTAATATTTTATAAAAATCGTTAAGGGGAGTTTTCCCTTCAAATATATAATTTCTATCATCCAACTTCGAAAAATAGAGTTCTTCTTCATAATCGAACTCATCACTTATCTCCCCTACTATTTCCTCAAGTATGTCTTCCATGGTCACAATCCCCGTTGTTCCGCCATATTCGTCAACAACAACTGCCAAATGTATTTTGTTGACCTGAAACTCTTTCAAAAGATCGTTAATTCTTTTCGTCTCCGGCACAAAGTAAGGAGGCCTTACAAGCGTTTGCCAGTTAAATTCCTTACCCTTGTGATGGTGTGGCAAAAGATCCTTTACATACAACAACCCTTTAACATTGTCAAAGGTTTCCTCAAACACCGGTATCCTGGAATACCCGGATTCTATAACCCTGTCAACAACCTCGTCCATCTTCAAAGATGTATCTATTGCCTCAACATCTATACGTGGCTTCATAACCTCGGTTACATATTTGTTGCCGAAATCAACAATTCCTTTCAGCATATCCTTGTTTTCAGAAAGCGATGAAGAGGTCAGATCAAGAGCATGGGAAAGATCGGTTATAGAAATATTCTCCTTTTTGGCTGCAGACAGTTTGCTGTATGCCTTATCTGTAGAGGCTACCAGCAGTCTGCCAACCGGTCTGAACACTTTCTCCAAAACAGTAAGAGGCAACGACATCAGTTTTGAAAATGCCAGAGGATACTCGTTAGCATAGAGTTTCGGCAGAATCTCACCGAAAAGTAAAAGCATAAAGGTTATGGCCACAGCCTGGATCAGAAAACCAATAACGGGTGCATCGGTAAAATCGACAAGTGAATTGACAATTACAGTTGACAAAATAACTATTGCCACATTGACAAAATTGTTTGCAATCAGTATAGTTGCAAGCAAATGTTCCGGTTTGTCGTGAAGCTTGAGAACACGAACCCCAGCCCGGGATTTCTTTTTTGAGAGATTCTCAAAATCGGAAGGTGAAAGTGAGAAATACGCCACTTCCGAACCCGATATAAGAGCCGAGCAAAACAGAAGTATGACCAGTATTAGTATCCCCAATGCAGCAGCTACAGTAAAGGGATAAAACGACACACTTAACTCACCAAAAAAAGCCAGTAACTCCTCGCCGTCTTCCAAATTTACTTATATAATTTTAACACAAAATTAAATAAAAAAAACTAAAACGGAAGATCATCCTGCTCCTGCCCTGACAAATCAGGTTCCTGCTGGTTCTCTGAAGATGGCTGAGATGAATAATCCTCGTCCGTTTTCTTTCCGAGCATTCTCATAATATCGGCATGTATTTCAGTTGTGTAGCGCTTAACTCCCTCCTTGTCATTCCATGAACGGGTCCTTAAGCGCCCTTCAACATATAACAACTGCCCCTTTTTGACATATTTTTCGGCTACTTCAGCCAACCCCCGCCAGAGTACAACCCTGTGCCACTCGGTCTGGGTTACTTTTTCACCGTTTTTATCTTTATAGGTTTCACTGGTAGCCAGGTTGAAATTGGCAACCGTAGCACCTCCCTCGAGATGCCTTACATCAGGGTCGTGCCCTGTGTTTCCGACTAAAATGACTTTGTTTACCATAACAGAATTTTTGGTTTGCTAATATAAATATAATCAAAAATAATTCAATATCAAATACTATAGTCGGGAAAATTGGGGAATAATAGTATATAGTTCCCGCATTTATAACCAAAATTGAAATTTCCCGTATATCCATTAAAAAATCTGATACTTTGGGATAATTTACTTATTAAGGGTCATTAAATGAACAATTCAAAAAAAAAACTATATATCGGTTTTATTCTCCGGATATATAAAAACACACTTCATATAACTTCCGGAAAAGCTCTGTTAAGGCTGCTACTGACCTTGCTTTTGCCACTCTTTTTTACGACAGTTACCCTTAAAGCCCAGGACGAGGGAACATATAAATTTTCCAAAAATAGTGTTATAGTTGAAACAAGTAAAGCAAACCAGGGAGAAGGCCAACCGGAGTTCATGGAAAGCCCGTCAGCGAACAATACCGGCGAAGAACCCGAGCCCGACCGGACTGATATAATTTGTGCCAATGAAGTTTACGTTGAGGCGACCGGTGTTTCACAGGCAGGTAAATGGAAACTTGTCGAAGGTTCGGGAGAATTTAGTCCCGATGACAGGCGCGAAACAACAATATCAGGTATAAAAGATAGTTATAACCTATACAAATATGAAGCTTCCAATGCGACCTTCATTTACGAAGTCTATTACCAGGAGATTTTTGATTACACTTTAGACGGTCCCTCAACCTACTGTGAAGGAGAAACCGGTGTAACACTCACCCTTTCGGGATCCCAGGAAGGGGTTGACTACACTCTTTACATGGACGGAAATGATATTATTACTAAACAAGGAACGGGCGACCCTATTGAGTTTTACGAATTATACGAAGGAACCTACCATGTGGAAGGGGTAGCAACTTTTGATTCCGATTGCCCTGTAATGGTGACCGATGAAATTACAGTGAGCGAAGTCTCCAATCCCCAGATATTTGACCTGAGCACTCCCGACAACCAGTATTGTGAAGGCTCCGGGGCCGAGCTTATACTCTCGGGTTCCCAGTCAGGGGGAAACTACATTTATCAGCTTACCTGCAGTGACTCAGGACCGGCCGGCTCTCCCAGAACCGGCACCGGGGATGAAATAGTATGGACAGACATACAGGAGGGAAGCTATTATGTGACGGCAATCAATACAGACGGGGGGTGCGAGAGCATCATGAACAACACGGTATATATCGAAGAGCTGGCTGCACCGGAACCCTTTAACCTCTCTCCCTCATCAGCAGCATACTGTGCTGATGAAGAAGGGGTGACGCTTACCCTTTCATCCTCGGAAGAAAACACTCAATACCAGCTTGAACGATACGGTGTTGAAGAAGGCCCGAACGTGGAGGGTGACGGAAGTCAGCTCACGTGGCCCGACAAGGGCAACGGGACCTACACCGTTACGGCAACCGGCGAAAACGGCTGCACCTCGGGTATGGGGAATTCTTCAACCATAACCCGGATATCCCTGCCGCAGGTTTTTGAGCTGACATCCTCTGCCGATTACTATTGCGAAGGGGCCCCCGGTGTTACACTTACCCTTTCGGAATCGGAAACGGGAGTTAGTTACAGGCTAATAAGAAACGGGAGTCCGGTTGGAAGCAAAGCGGGGACCGGCTCACCCATAACATGGTCGGTAACAGAGGGAGAATATCTCGTGGAGGCTGTAACTGACGACCCGGAAGCTTGCTCGCGTCTTATGACAGGTAACCCTGAAATTGAAATGATACCCTCTCCCCCGGCATCGGCCGGAGCGGATGCTGAAATCTGCGAAGGGGAGACCACCGGGCTAAACGCAACCGGCGGGGTTTCATATGAATGGGAACCGGGGGAAGGACTCAGCGAAACAACAATAGCCAATCCGCAGGCATCACCCCTGGCAACTACAGAATATACCGTAACGGTAACCGATATATACGGATGTACGGCTTCAGATGAGGTCACTGTAACGGTCAACAGCCTGCCGGATGCCGACGCGGGCACCGATAAAGAGATATGCCGGGGCGGTCAGGTGCAGCTCAATGCAACCGGGGGCAGCAGCTACCAGTGGTCTCCTTCATCTTCTCTGAACGATCCGGAAATTCACAACCCTGTTGCCACACCATCTTCTACAACGGAATATACCGTTGCCGTTACCAACGATGCCGGGTGCATGTCAACCGACAATGTTACTGTAACTGTAAATCCCCTGCCATCGGTAAATGCCGGCGCAAACGCCTCCTTGTGCGAGGGAGAAAGTGCGGAAATAACTGTATCGGGAACCGCCGACCAGTACAGCTGGAGTACAGGTGAAACTGGCGAAAGTATTACGGTTACCCCCACCTCAAAAACCAGCTACAGCGTTACGGGCACTTATACTGAAACGGGCTGCCAGGCATCCGATCAGATGGAAGTGGAAGTAAACCCTTTGCCTGTGGAATTTGCAGTTACAGGCGGAGGGGAGTTCTGTGAAGGAAGCGGCGGAGTGGAAACGGGACTTAGCGGGTCCTCTGAAGATGTAAACTATGAGCTCTTCAGGGACGGCAGCTCAGTAATGTCAAAAAACGGCACCGGGGAAGCCATATCTTTCGGAATGCATAATGCTGCGGGCATTTACACGGTATATGCAACGAATATGAACACTCTTTGCTCAGCCGGCATGCCAGGGGAAGCTATAGTGGAGGAGATACGCCTGCCCGGTCCGGCACAGTCAATTACAGGCAATAAAACAACTTGCCCCGAAACAACCGTTACTTACAGCACAGCTGAAATAAACCGTGCCGATCATTACGAGTGGACCCTTCCCCCGGGTGCATCTTTAATGGAAGGAGGCGGAACAAATGAGATAACGGTTTTCTTCCCCTCCGGGGCACAATCAGGAACACTTAGTGTAAAAGGTGTTAACGAATGCGGCGAAGGAACGGCCGCCTCGTCAGAAATAACAGTGAGCCCGCTGCCGGGTCCTGCCGGAGAGATAACCGGTGAATCGGAGTTGTGTGAGAATACAATGAATATCGTTTATAATATTGAGCCGGTGGAGAACGCCTCCTCTTACCTCTGGGAAGTGCCTGCCGGTGCGGAAATTTACAGCGGACAAGGCACGCCGGAGATAATCGTTGATTTTCCCAAAGGAAGCAGCCCGGGTTATATAACCGTAACCCCGCTCAACAGTTGCGGTACAGGGGAATCGCACTCCCTTAGTGTGACTGTCACCCCTTTGCCCCACCTGCAACTGAATCCTGTTGATGAGGATATCGACTGTTCAGGAAGCACTGTAACCCTTTCCGCCTACTCCAATGACGATGTAGAGTGGTGGTGGACCGCCCATGAGGGGGGACAGATTGCGGGCAGTCAGGATGAAAGCACCACCGGGGCCGAAAAAGCGGGAACTTACAGAGTAACGGCCACGGCCGAAGGATGTTCATCATCCGGGGAGCTGACAGTTGTAAAGGATGATGCTGCACCCGAAAATGTATCGATAACACTTCCCGACCCGTCAATAATTACATGTTCAAATGATGAGCTGACACTTGAAGCCTCAACCACCAGCACTTTTCCGGTGAGTTATCAATGGACGGCAAGTGCCGGCGGTCATATCGTCTCGGGACAAAACACCTCCTCACCCGTTATAGGCAGCGGAGGAAACTACCAGGTAACGGTAAAAAACCTTGAGACCAGCTGCACAACGGTTAAATCAGTTACAATAGAGGAAGACACTGAAAATCCCCATATATCTGTAGTAACTCCGGCAGAAGAGAAAATTTCCTGTATAAACGAAAGTGTTCAGCTTTCAGGCTCATCTAACACTTCAGGGGTTATGTATGAGTGGACCGGCCCGGGTAACATCTCAGATCCGCATTCGCAGAATCCTGTTGTTGACGCAGCAGGAACCTACACGTTGACGGTCACCGCCCCAAACGGATGCTACTCAACTGCAAATGTGCAGGTTCAGACCGACTATGAGGAACCCCATGTATGGGTTGATACCAACCCCGGAACCCTCAACTGCCAGGAAACAACGGTTAAACTAAACGGCTCTTCCTCGACCGAAGGAGCCACGTTGCTTTGGACCGGACCGGGAGTTGTTTCGGGTGAGACGGGTGAAACACCTACAGTTAACGAACCCGGCGATTATACCCTCACGGCAACACATCCTGTCAGCGGCTGCACGGCTGAGGCAACCGTAACAGTGATCGAGGATATACAGTCTCCTTCAGTTGACTTTCCCCTGGCCCCGTCAGATATAACCTGCAGCAATCCCACGGTCAACATAGAAAGTGAAACGTCGGCCGAAAATGCAGTATACCAGTGGTCAACAGCCGACGGGGAAATATCCTCGGGTGAAGAGCTTCCGACGGTTACCGTTGAGGCAGGGGGAACATACACTCTAACTGTAACCGATGCCGACAATCACTGCTCTGCCTCAGAAAGCATTGAAGTGGGCGAAAATCTCACCGAACCCGGTGTAACAATCGAGCCTCCGGCTACTGTAACATGCAACGATCCCTCCATAGAGCTGTCAGGCTCATCACCAACTGAACCAGTTAATGTTCAATGGGAAACTGCTGACGGGCACATACAATCAGGCTCAACTACCTTCACTCCTGCTGTAACAAGCGGGGGCACTTACAATGTAGCGGTTACCGACCCCTCCAACGGCTGCGTTTCACAAGCATCTGTATCTGTGGAAGAAGACAAAAGCACACCTTACATCACCATAAACAGTAATCCTGATCCGCTTAACTGCAGGGACACCGAGGTCACGCTCAACGGATACGCGGCAGATGCATCACTGCTGTGGACAGGTCCGGATGAAGCTGTAATAAAAGATGAGACGACCTCAACACCTACGGTTGACACTCCCGGAACTTACACTCTGGAGGCTACAGGCGATAACGGCTGCACATCTGCAAAGGATGTGGAGGTGGAACAGGAGACAGATGTACCGGAAGATGTTGAAATACTTGAATTTGAACAATTAAGCTGCGGCAACAGTGCCACATCGCTAAAGGCCGTCTCCTCCACAACAGGCACCACATATACCTGGGAAGCTTCAGGCGGGGGCAACATAGTTTCCGATCCGGAAAACGATGAAATAACAGTTGATGCACCGGGCACCTATACTGTAAAAGCAGCCCACCCCGATACATGGTGTACCGAAAGTGTAAGCATAACGGTTGAATACCTTGATGATTCGCCGGTCATTACATTTCCTGCAGAAATGCCTTCCACAATAACCTGCTCCAACCCGGAGGTAACACTTCAGTCATCAGTAGAGCCCGAAGATGCTATATTACAGTGGGAAGGACCGGGTACTATCGAGGATGCAAACAGCACTTCACCCACGGTTTCGGTAGCCGGGGAATACACGCTTATTGCAACCCATCCGGAAACCGGGTGCATCACTTCCAAAACAACTGAGGTCAAAAGCGACCTCTCTGCGCCCGATGTAGAATTTAACGATCCGGGCACAGTAACATGCTCCACACCCGAGATTACAATTACCGCAACCTCATCAGCCTCGCAGGTTACCCCTTACTGGTCAACCAACGACGGCTCTGTAAAGGGAAGCACCGGAAATATGTCGGTTACCGTTACAAGCGAAGGCACATACACTCTGAGTCTGATTGATGAAGGAAACGGATGCGAAACGGTGGAAAGCATATTTGTCCATGAAGACAAAGAAGCCCCGGAGGTATATGTTGACTCATCCCCGCCGGATATTACCTGCAGCAGCGGCACAGTGGAACTCTACGGCACAAGTCCGTCAACCGGCGCAACTTACCACTGGGAAGGGCCCGGAAACATTCAGGATGAAACCACCCAAACGCCCACAGTTGATCTTGCAGGTGATTACACGCTAACTGTAACCGGCGGCTCCAACGGATGCTCTGCAGAAGCCATTGTAACGGTAGGGGAAAACAAATCCGACCCACAAACCCCTCAGATCGTAACACCCGGACAACTCTCGTGCAACACCGAATGGGTGGAGCTTACCGTATCCCCCTACATTGAAGGTGTTGATTACCTGTGGACAACCACGGGAGAGGGAACCATAATAAACGCAGACACAGATGCTGCTACGGTCAACGAACCGGGAGAATACACGGTAACGGTAACAGACAGGGAAAACGGCTGCACCAGTTACAGTAGTGTAAATGTTACAATGAACGACCAGGTAACTGATGTGGAAATAACAGACGGCCCGTTTGAGCTGACATGCGAGACGGAATCGCTTACACTTACCGGAAGCAGCAGCGAAGGAGTTGACCCCGAATGGACAACCGAAGGAGGTCACATTCTGGAGGGTAAAAACTCGTTCGAGGCTCTTATTAATGCCCCCGGCGAATATACACTTACAGTTCACCACCCGGAAAGCGGTTGTCCGTCAGCGGCAACGGTAACTGTCAGCCAAACCGAAGATGTGCCGCTTATAGATATTGACACCCACCCCGATAAGCTAACCTGCGGCGTATCGGAGGTGACCCTCCACGGGAGTCCAGCAGACCCGTCACACGATTTTGAATGGTCAACAACAAACGGAAATATTGTTGCAGATGAGCAGACCCATTCACCTATAGTTGATAAAGCGGGCACATATGTTATAACTGTTACCGATCCCGCCACAGGATGCCGGAACAGTGCATCGGTGACGGTGGAGGAAGACATGGAGCCCTCGGAGTTTTTCATCTCAACACCCGAAAAGATAAGTTGCGACAATCAGGAGGTTCAACTGAAGGCGACTTCCATGGTCAGCGATGTAAACTACTTGTGGACAACCGACGGCGAGGGCACCATAAGGGAAGGCGACGAGAATGAAAAAGATCCGGTGGTACTTTCACCCGGAACATACAGCCTCACTGTGACCAGAAATTCCAACCAATGCAGCTCAACCAAAGAGGTAGTGGTTGAAGAAGACACAGACCCCCCACATGTTTCGGTTGACAAATCGCCCGATCCTCTCACCTGCGACAGGCAGGAGGTGGTTCTTTCGGGAAGCTCTCTTACTGAAGATGCATTGTTCGAGTGGAGTTCCGAAGAGGGTTACCCGGTGTCGAACCCCACTTCCAGACATCCGAGAGTTAGCGAACCCGGAGTGTACCTTCTCACTGTAACCGATCCCGACAACGGCTGTGAATCGCATGCTGAGGTTACAGTTGTAAGAGATACCGAAGACCCCCATATATGGATAACCCCGGATCCGGAAATTCTTACATGCAACAATACCTCTGTAAGACTTGAAGGAAGCTCAAATACCGATAATGTAAGCTATTACTGGACGGGACCGGAAGGTATTGAAAACCCCGGCAACAGGATAATATATGTTGAAACACCCGGCAGATACTATCTCAGGGTCACTTCAAACGACACAGGATGCTCATCTGAATTACATGTTGACGTGGAAGAAGACCGGAAACAACCTGCGGCGCCTTCAGTGGAGGAAACTTACAGCTGCTACGGCGAAGATCCTGAAACACTAACCGCCTCTGGCGACAATATCAGGTGGTACACCAACAGCAATCTGGAGGCTGAATACCTTGTTCATCAGGGAAACAACTACACGCCGACGGAGACAGAAACCGGGAGTTATTATTATTATGTAACAACTACCGGTTCAAACGGTTGTGAAAGTCCCTACACTCAGGCAGAATACACAGTTCGGGAATTGCCTTCCCCGCCGGCAGGCAGCGATGAGGAAATTTGTGAAGGAAGCGCCAATCCTCAACTTCATGCCCACGGCACCTCGGTCAGATGGTACAATAATCCCGGTGAAGAGGAGCTGGCTTCTGGAACATACTATACACCCGATGAATCGGTAAACGAACCGGGCAATTACACTTATTACATAACCCAAACCGACAGCTACGGTTGTGAAAGCGAACCGGATGAGGTCAATTTTACCATAAGGCCCGAACCCTCGGCACCGCTCATCACACCCGCCTCCCAGCAGATCTGCAGAAATGAGCCTGCTCAGGCATTTGCTGCAGAGGGGGAAAATATAAAATGGTACGGCTCTCTTTCAGCCTCAACCCCCTTGTACTCGGGTAATGAGTATATTCCCGGGGAAACCAGGCCGGGCAGCTACAGCTACTACGCTTCACAGACCAGCATATACGGATGCGAAAGTGAAAAAAGCACCGCCGAATTAAATGTCAATGATGTTCCGCAAAAATATGATGTTACAGGAGGAGGGGTATTCTGTGAAGAAAGCGGTGGAGTTGAAGTGAGACTTGAAAATTCAGACACGGGAGTTGAATATACCCTTTGGCTTGACAAATCGACGGTCAAGGCCGGTGAAACAGGCACCGGGGAGTCTGTCAGCTTCGGACCTGTCAGCTCATCCGGGTCCTACACTGTTACAGCCACCGGCGAAGAGGGGTGCACCTCTGAAATGAACGGAGCGGTAACGGTTAAAATGAATGAACTTCCCGGCAAACCCGGATCAATATCGGGAGAAACTCAGGTTTGCCAGGGAAGTGAAGGGGTGGTTTATGAAATTCCGGAGGTTGAAGGGGCAACATCATATATATGGAGCATACCTGAAGGAGCGGTGATCTCATCTGGTGCCAACACCCGCACAATATATGTTGATTACTCATCTTCGGCTCAAAGCGGAGCAATTAGCGTAAAAGCCGTTAATTCATGCGGAGAGGGACCGGTTTCAGACGACCTGCTGGCAGAGGTAAGCCTTTTGCCTTCCGATGCAGGCAACATTGAGGCAACTGCCTCCAACACCAATGTATGCAGAGGCGATACTGCGGTTTATGAAGTCGGTGAAATTGAAAATGCAACCTCCTACCAGTGGCAGTTGCCTTCAGGGGCAAGCATATTGCAGGGTGAGGGGTCCAGAACGGTAAAAGTAATTTTCGCTCCGGATGCTGCAACCGGCGACCAGGCAGTAAGGGTCAGAGGCCTGAATGAATGCGGAGAGGGAGCATATTCACCTCCCTTCACGGTTACGGTAGATGCCCCCCCATCAATAAATGCGGGTCCCGACCAGGACATCTGCGACGAGGAAACGGCACTTGGCGGAAGCCAGATTCCCGAAGGTGCGGCAGGACACTGGGAAACGATACAGGGGTATGCAATTTTCTCGGAAAACGATATCCATAACCCTGAACTTACCGATATTGCAATGGGGGAGAATATATTTGTATACACCATTAACGAAAATGCGTGTACTGTTACCGACAGTGTGAAAGTCAACAATAACAGGCTGCTGGTGGATGCCGGCAATGACCAGGTTATATGTTCACAAGAGATTACACTCTCAGGCACCCCCCTGCCCGAAGGAACAACGGGTTTGTGGAGTACAGGCGAAGGCTCGGCATCTTTTGAGTCAGCAAACTCTCATGAGACAAAAGCTTTCAATTTCGGTGAAGGGGACAACAAACTTTACTGGAGTATCACAAAAAACGGTTGTGAATCAAAAGACTCCATCATTATAACAAACAACCGCCCGGCCTCTGCAAATGCCGGTCCGGACATAAGCACCTGCAACAGCGAAGCCCGGATGGAAGCAACAGCTCCCGAAAAAGGAGAGGGCGAATGGTCAATCATCAGCGGCGGCGGCACTTTCGATAACAAAAATGACCCCGAAACACGGATTTATGGTCTGGATAAAGGACAAAACAAGATGGCGTGGACTGTAAACAATTTCTCGTGCACACTTTCAGATACCGTAATTGTTAACAATCTTGAAATGGATCTCAGCGCTGGAGATGACCAGACACTCTGCGAAACACGAACCGATCTTGAAGCGGATCCCCCGCCTTCCGGAGCTACCGGAGAATGGTCGGTACACAGGGGCTCGGCAATGTTCATGGATAAAAATGCTTACGACACGAGGGTGTCTGGGATCTCAAAGGGGGAAAACATTATAGTCTGGTCTGTAACCACCGAGGGGTGCACCTTCAGGGACACATTGCTTCTTGTGAACAATATGCCAACAACAGCCATTGGAGGTCCGGATCAGGAAATAACTGTAAGTGAAACACAAATGGAAGCCAACGAGCCTCTGGTAGGAACGGGAAAGTGGTCTGTAGTTAGCGGCGGGGGAGATTTTGATGACGAAGAGCTAAGCACCGCCTATGTAACCGATATTATACCGGGAAGCAATGTTTTCAGGTGGACTATCACTCATGAAGGCTGTAAATCCACGAGTGATGTAACCATCGACAACGGAAGCATTGAATCGGTGTATGCAGGTGAAGACCAGACTCTTTGCGATAACGAGACACAACTGGATGCCACGGAACCTCCCTTCGGGTTCGGTGCATGGTCTGTTCAGCAGGGCTCGGCACAGTTTGAAGACAATCAGTCTCCCGATACCAGGGTGTACAATCTGGCCCCGGGAGAAAACATATTGAGATGGAGCGTTTCTGTGGGATCAACCGAATATTACGATACTTTAATAATAATAAACAATACCCCAACTGAATCCAATCCCGGAGCCGACCGGGCAATTTGCTCAGATTCATTCACGATGGCGGCAAACGAATCTCTCAGAGGTACGGGAAGATGGACACTGGAAGGAGGATCGGCTGAAATTGAAAACGAGCAACTCCACAATACTCCTGTTGAAAACCTTGAAAAAGGAAATAATATTTTCAGGTGGACCATCACTAATGAGAACTGCATATCTTCAGATGTAGTAGTAATCTCCAATGACATACCCACCGAAGCGGATGCAGGACCCGACCAGGAAACCTGTTCGGGTAGTGCACAGCTTTACCCCAACACACCTACCATAGGTGAGGCCGAATGGAGTGTGGTAAGCGGCTCGGGATTGTTCGAGAATGATTCGGTTCACAGTCTGGCCAACGGGGAGAACCGGCTGCGTTATACCATTCGCAACAACCAGTGCACCTTGTCGGATGAGACGGTAATAACAAACAACAAACCTACAGAGGCAGACGCCGGATTCAATGTAAGTGTATGCACAGACCACGTTGAATTGTCGGCCAACGAACCAAACACAAATATCGGAGAAACGGGGGAATGGACCGTTATAAACGGCTCGGGCACATTCGACGATCCCGCATCCCATAATACCATTGTAACAGACCTGGCTCCGGGTAAAAACGTTTTCAGGTGGACCGTATATAACGAAGGCTGTACAAGTTATGATGAAATAGAGGTGAGCTACGACTATATAGGGGCTGACGCGGGACGTGATATTGTAACATGCGAATCGGAAGTGGTGCTCAATGCAAACAATCCGGGTAACGGCAAAGGGCAGTGGAGCGTGGTCGGAGGGTCCGGATCGGCAAGGTTTGAAGACCCCAACAGCGCGAACACAAGGGTAAGCGGACTGGAAAAAGGCAACAACATCCTGCGCTGGACAATTAGTAATAACAGTTGCGTATCATATGATGAGATAAATATAGCAAACAACAGTCCCAGCGACGCTTATGCAGGCTCAGACAGAGAAATATGCGAAGATGAGATAAATCTTTCCGCACAAAATCCTCTTATAGGTACCGGTGAATGGTCGGTTATCAACGGATCGGGCAATTTTGAAAATGAAAACTCACCAAATTCCCACGTGCAGAATATCGACCCGGGAGCTAATACTTACAGGTGGACTGTAACAAATGAAGGCTGTACCAGCACGGATGAAGTTGTAATAAGCAACAACGACCCCGTTGACACATATGCCGGAGAAGACATGGTCCTTTGCCAGGATTCGGCCAGGTTAACCGCAAACCTGCCCCAGATGGGCGAAGGTGTATGGAGTATAGTAAAGGGTGCCGGCAGAATAGAGGACGTCTATTCAAATGAGACAAATATTAAAGATTTGGCACCGGATGAAAATATTTTGAGATGGACGGTAACCAAGGGGCAGTGTTCTGATCACAGTGAAGTCAAACTTGTTAACAACAAGCCGACACGGGCCTCGGCAGGCGCCGACAGGGTTATATGCGAAGACGATATAGTGCTGGACGGTAATGTGCCCCTGCAGGGAAGCGGGAAATGGAACGTGATAAGCGGCTCGGGTGACTTTACAGATGAAGAGCTTCATAACACAGAAGTGGAGAATCTCTCAAGAGGTGAAAATATTTTGAGGTGGACTATAACTAAAGAGAACTGCACCTCCAGCGACGATGTTATTGTGCGCAACGATATGCCAACCGTTCCCGATGCCGGCAGTGACATAAGTGTATGCGACAATACAGCAAGGCTGAATGCCAACAATCCGGTTTACGGCACTGGTGAATGGAGCGTGCTGAGCGGAGTGGGTTCTTTTGAAGATGAAACTATGTACAATACAACTGTAAGTGATATCGGACAGGGTACCAATGTTCTCAGATGGGAAATTACACACAATAACTGTTCCCTCTCAGATGATGTGGAGGTGACAAATAATACCACTGATGTATATGCCGGTCCTGACCAGGTAGTTTACGAGGAGAGGGCCCAGCTTTCCGGCAATACACCCCGGCGCGGGGAGGGAATATGGTCTTTGCAGGCAGGGGAGGGTGAGATAGATGATACCGGTTCGCCGGATACATGGGTTACGGGGCTTTCTGAAGGGGCTAACACTTTCAGGTGGTCAGTTGACATAGAGGGGTGCATTTCTTCTGATGAAGTACAGATAAGCTATTACAGGGAGCCAAGCGCATCTTTCACTGTAAGCCGTGATGAAGGTTGCCCGCCTTTTGATGTGCGCTTCACCAAAACTTCGGCCGACAGCAACCCTTTTACGTGGGAATTCGGAGACGGGGAAGTTTCAGAAGAGGAAAACCCGGTTTACACCTATGAAGAACCCGGAAGCTATACCGCGCGACTTAAGGTTACCGGTCCCGACGGAAGGGAGGTCACAAACGCACGTACGATAACGGTTCATGAACCGCCTGAGGCAATATTTGACCTTACCCCAACCGAAATTTTCATCCCCGATGATGAACTGGTCTGCTACAACTATTCAACCAATGCAACAGATTATCTCTGGGATTTTGGAGACGGGCACACATCGGAGGAATTCAGTCCATCGCACCGATATGACAGGGAAGGGAAATTTCAGGTGAGCCTCAAGGTCTGGTCGGACGAAAATTGTGTTGATTCACTTACATATACCGACTCCATATCGGTTACACAAAAAACCAGAATGAGGTTCCCTTCGGCATTCAGGCCAAATCCTCACGGACCGGGTGACGGAAGGTATGACCCCTCTGACCTGAACAACGAGGTGTTTTACCCCATAGTGCTTAACGGGGAAATAGAAGACTTCAAAATGGAGGTATACAACCGCTGGGGAGTGCTCATATTCAAGACAAATGACCTTGAGATAGGATGGGACGGCTACCACAAAGGTGACCTGGCCCCGGAAGAAGTCTATATTTACAGGGTTAGCGGAGTTTTTAACAATGGTGAAAAATTCAATTACACAGGAGATTTTCTCCTGTTGCACAAATAAAAAAATACCTGGCCCGGCCAGAGTATACAAGAAATAAAAAAAGTGCAGGACTATGAAAACAGAAAAAGTGAATTAAGTTAAATATCAAATACAACTATAAGATATATAAACTGCTAACTATTTATACAAATGAGAGTGATGAGAACAATAAGTTTACTGCTTATATTAATTTTTTTTACTGATACCGGAGCAAAAGCACATGACCCCCAATTTTCACAGTTCTACTCAGCTCCTCTTTATCTGGGCCCCTCAATGGCTGGTTCAGCAAACAATGGAAGGCTCATAATGAACTACAGGGATCAATGGCCAAACCTTTCGGGACGCTTCCTTACATATGCAGTCTCCTACGACCAGTTTATAGAGAGTATAAACAGCGGTGCGGGGGTGATGATAATTCACGACGATGCCGGCGGGGGAAAGCTTTCCACCACCAGGGCAGGACTGAATTACTCATACAGGATAAAGGCCTCCAGAAACCTTTTCATTCAACCTGGGTTGCAAATGTATTACTATCAGCGTAAAATTGATTTCGATAATCTCATATTTTCGGATCAGTACTTTGGGGAAATTATACTTCCGGGAAGCAGGGAAACTCCACCGGATATGCAAAAGGGCCACGTTGACTTCTCCTCTTCGCTGCTGGTTTTCTCAGACCGTTTCTGGGCAGGAGTAACCCTTGATCATCTCATGAGGATGAACAGCACTGTTTCAGAAGATCTAAACTATCTTCCCCTGAAATTCTCATTGTTCGGGGGGGTTAAATTTGAGCTTTACGAAAACATCCTGAGCAGAGAGGAGCAAAATATTACACTGGCATACAACTACAAAAAACAAACCGATGTTTCTCAGCTCGATCTGGGCGCATACTATTTCAGGGAGCCTTTCAGGGTTGGGGCTTGGTACAGGGGTATACCTGTTATATCTGAGTCAACACACAATGATGCATTTATAGTTTTTGCAGGCCTTAATTATAACCAGTTCTCCTTCAGCTACAGTTATGATGTTACGGTCTCAAACCTTATAACCGCCACGGGAGGCGCTCATGAAATTGTTTTAATGTACACATTCAATACATCAAATATAGGAGGCTTAAGAAACAGAGTAGGTGCGGTTCCCTGCCCCAAGTTTTAGCTTATTTTTACAGTAAACAGTATTTATCTAAAATACATTGTTTTGCAAAAAAATGTTATTTTTGCAAGTATTTATTAAA
>PWHJ01000223.1 GCA_003554865.1 Bacteroidota bacterium
ACCACCAATCCCTGGCCATAACTGTTGTCTGCCTTGTGCCGCAAGCAAATGTTAACGCCATGCTGCGCCAGCCTGGTTAAATAATTCCCTGTTTTCTGCAGATAAAAAGCCGCCGTATATTGCCTGGAATATCAAGGGGCTCCAGAGGCTGTTGCCCTCAATTAAAAGTGGTCCTTTTTGTGTAACGGCTACGTCCCAGCCGATACTTTTAATTCCCGGGGTTACCAGGGCGGCATTCCGGACTACTTCCTTTATTTCATTCCAGTAAGGGATCTTTAGACCGGATAATTCCACCTCGCTGTCGGGGTGGCGGGTTACTTCCTTTGTTGAGCCCCAATCCGGGTGAAACAGTCCTTTGCCTAATTTGCCTGTTTCTAAATCTACAGCAAAAGCTATTCCTCCTCTAGACCAGCTGTCTACCGCGCTTCCTTCCCGTCCGAAGCGCATTACTGCAAAGGGAATGTTGATTGTATTGTTCGGAAGAATCAGGGTGAGAATTCTGCAGGTGTTGACGGATGATTGGTTTATCTCACTGAGGGTGGGGTGCTGCTCAATCATTTCTTCAAACAGGTAGCCCGGGTAAGTAGATTCTTTGGATTCTTGTTCTAGATGGGTTGTAAGTTCTCCCAGGTAACGGCTACTGCCGCTTGAATCGCTCAAAAGGTAATCACCGTTATATTTAGTTACTTGCTTGATAGCTAATACATCTGAACCTTTTTTCCCGCCACAGGGTTTGATAAAGAAGCAGTTTAAGCCTGTGCGGGCAAGCCATTGTCGGAGGTCTTTTCCGCTGCGTAATAAATCATTTTCTGCAGTAAACCCTGAGCCCGAATGGTAATAGGCATACAGATGTGGCAGCGGTAGGCCGGATGCTTTGTAATAACGGTTGAAAATCAGTTTATTGGTTAGCATTGGCAGAAGGGTGCGATCATAAAGCCGGGGCCTGATTTTATTAAGAATTTCATGGTTGCTTATGTAAGTTGACATTTCAGGCATCTTTTTGTCTTTGTTAAAGAACCGGTAAGTGCGATATTCAATCGGGGCAAGCCGGTAGCGCAGTGCCAGGTAAATAATTTCTACCAGCTGTCGTGGTTTGCTTTTACATTGTTCACCGCTGTTTAGGTTTAAGTTATTTAGAACCCGCTTAAGCCTGTTTATCATTGTTAACCTGCCTTTTGAAACTCTGAGAATATTTATTTCCGGAAAAGAGGACAAACCCTGCCCGGTAAATTTGATTTATTTTCACCTTGCCTGGCTGTATGCTTTTAGCTTACCCTTAAGTGTATATTAGAATTACTCGTTCATGCAAACCATTCAAAAATTTCGGGACACAATGAAATTTTTTATCTCACAAGGACACCTATGTGTCCCTCCCCCTTGTTAAGCTTACCTCAGAAAGCAATCACCCGGTAAGCGAGGTTAAAAAATGGATCCCTTAATGGAACGCTACGCACTGCTTAAAGAAAAAGTGATCGAAAGGAAGGCTTCTTTTTCTCTTTTGATCTCTTTTCTGGAAAAAGAAACCGACTGGCTAAAAAGCCCGGCCAGCACCCGCTTCCACCTTTCTAAGGAGCAGGGCTTACTGGAGCATTCCTGCAACGTGGCAGAAACCATGCTCAGGTTAAAAGATACCCTGGCGCCCCACATAACAGATGAAATCTGTGTCATCGTCGCCCTCCTGCACGACCTGGGCAAAGTAGGGATGCCTGGCAACCCGCAGTATTTAAAGGGTGGCAAGTACCCTTACACCTTCAACAAAGAACTTACCTATTTAAGCGTCCCCATCCGCAGCCTTTACCTGGCCCTGCCCTATATCGAGCTCAGCGAAGCCGAAGCCCAGGCCATCGTCTACCACGACGGGCAGTATGTCGCCGACAATGCCTCAGTTGCCTGCAAAGAAGAACCGCTCACCCTGCTATTGCAGTATGCCGACACCTGGAGCGGGTTTGTGCTCGAGCGGGAGAAGGTACAAGTAAAAAAAGCCGGAATGATTTAACTATAATCCCGGTAGGGGCAAATGTTTGGCTTTAAACAAATAGTAAAGTCAAAGAATATTTTACTTTCAACAGCTACTATCTCCCCACGGACACACATGTGTCCCTCCACCCTGTTATCCTAAAAAATACTTTTCACCACTTGACGGTAAAAAAGCCTTAATTGAAAGGAGGCTTAATTCCAAGTGACATCAATGGTCCTGCAAAAATTCGCTTACCGGAATATCGCCTGTGCAACCGGGCTCAACTTTAAAAAGATACTGCTTACAGGGCTGCCCCTTTTCTCAGGCGGGCTGATTTATTTGCTTTTCCGCCCCGGCACGCTGCGTATTTTTAAGTGGTTGGACCTCGCTGGCTTGCGGGAGCCCCTTGAAATATTAAGGGTTCATACCTTGCAGCTTGTGCCCCTGATGCCCGAATGGCTGATTTATTCTTTGCCAAACGGCCTCTGGGCTTTCTCCTATGCTTTTATCATCACCGCTGCCTGGTGGAAACAAAGCGGCTATTTAAAGTACTTCTGGTTAATATCTGTACCAATTGTAGGGCTGGGCTATGAGCTCCTGCAGCTAAAAGGAGCGATCCCGGGGACTTTTTGCTACCAGGATCTTATATTTTGCACAG
>PWHJ01000237.1 GCA_003554865.1 Bacteroidota bacterium
TAACTTGTCCAAAGTCTATTCTAGTTCCATCATAAACATTTTCATAAACTTGCTCATAAACAACTCCATATACATATTCCGATACATTTAAACTATATACATACTCATTAACTGTTTCGCTTTCCCTAATTTTCAGGTTAAAATCATACCAACCACTTTCAGGAATAGTGCGATTGTATACTGCAGTGCTTACTTTTTTATTATCACCTTCATCAATCTTTGCCTTATCTTCTTCTCCGGCAATTTCTTCTCCGGCGATATTAAGGTGTTTAAACTCCATTTTTCTCTTTTTTAACTCAATTTCCTTAGTTATATTTTCATCGACAACTTCCACTTCATCTTCTTCAGCTACGTAACCATCCTTGTCTACCTCATAATCATAAGTGCCTGATTCAAGTCCCTCAAATACTACCCTTCCATCCTCATCAGTTTCTTTAACTTCATCATTCACTTCTACTCGGACACCAACTAACGGATCCTTCATGTCATCTTTCACTACCATAGTTAGATCATATTCCTCAGGAGACGGTGGCGGTGAAGGTGAGGGAGCAGGGGCTGCTACAGGAGGGTCTTCAGGAGGCGGCGGATCTGCTTGCTCTACCTGTTCTTGAACATCATTCTCTACTACATTGCTTACCGCAGCTTCGCCTCCCATAATTATCACCTTGCTATTGGCGGTAACCGTTTCATCTAAATAATCCTGCACCACAGGCGGAATACTCTGGGTATAAAGAATAGGCAAACCATACACACTGGCTCCTATAGCATCCACCAAATTTTCATTCGGCCCTGCACATAAAATTAAATTGGCTTCACTCTCAAATTTTTCACCGGCCACTGCCACACTGGTAGCATACCTATCTTTCCCGGCCAGCCGCGTTTGAACATTTGCTAAATCATTAATCTTTGCCTCTATTTCTTCTGTTAAAACAGCAGAGCCGCCTACCAAATAAAAATTCTCAATTCCAAGGGTTTCTATGATCTCTGCAGTTTCAGAAGGAACACTGTTTTCAGTAACCTGCAAAATAGGAGCCTGGTCCCTAAATGCAGCAGAGCCAGATACCAGAGAGTCTGGAGCAGCCATGCCATTGACAATAAAACCATAATCTGCCAACGTTCCTCTTTCACTTGCTTCTTCAGCTATTAAGGTGGCAGTCTCAAAGCGAGTTTCCCCTGCAATCCTTTTAACTTCTAATTCCATGGCCTCAATATCGGATTTCACATCATCTGAAACTGCAGAAGAACCACCCAGTAATATTACTTCCTGAACATTTAGGTTGGCAATAGTCTCCGCAGTAGCTTCAGGGAAAGTCTCTGGTGCCGTCAACAAGACAGGGGCTTCCAAAACACCGGCCAACACACTAGCAGCCAAACCATCTGCATATCCGCCATCCTTATCACCACGGGCAACGATTACCTGCTCAGAAGTTGTAAATTGGTCCTCAGCTACCAAAGCAGCGGTTTCATATCGATTCTTCCCTTCCATGCGAAAAGAACCTTCCCCTTCTGCTGCTAAAGCACTCCCGGTTAAAACTATAAATGTGGCAAACGCCAAAATCAAAACCCCAGCTTTTTGGAGCCATCTAACTGAAATGGGAAACATATTTTACCTCCTACTATCTACTAAATTACTTTCATAGTGATATAAGGTTTATCCCCAAAATAAATTTCTCACCTCTTCTGTCGGAATTTATTAGAGGTAAATGGAAATATAACCAAAATTCACCATTACTTATAATTTCGTTAATTTATTAAAATTTCCTGCAATTAAATTAAACCATTTTAACAAATTTGATAATTTTATGGGAAAACATGCTCTCAGAACCCAACAGGCACAAGTATATGGTTAGGTTGCTTTAGTATGCTGTTTTTTGTAATTTGCCATTGAATCTTTTGTTGCACTTTACTTATATTTTTTATATCTTGTTATATTATTACTATGCACACTCATTAAGTTAGTGTCCTTTTTGCATAATATGATAATTTTATTTGATTTTTTGACTTTTTGAGTAGTTTTTAAACATCACAATAGCCGGTACATCTTCTAATAAATAATAAGAACCTTTTCTAGTAACCAACTTTTCTTTCATTTCACCACTGCACAAATAACACTTCATTCTTCTCTCCTCCTTATCCTTTCATCGATAAATTTAGGCAAACTTGGTCTGTAAACAGTAAAATAAAATGCCTCCATATGGGTTGCTGCATTATCACCTTTCATTTCTGGGAAGGTCAGATACTTCACTTTAAAGAACTATTTTTACGGTTTTAATAATTTTAAAGAAAGGTTGTAGTGTCCATGATATCTTTTAAAGCTTTATTGCAATTTATTTTAGAATGGCTCTCTGTGCTGCGACAATTTATTGCCCTGCGTTTTGTTTCCTCATATGAAAAGGACATTAAAATAATATCCTTACGCACCCAGGTAGCTTTAATGAACAACCAAGTAGAAGCCGGTAAACTTCCCAAGCCCAAAGCTACACCTTTTTTCCGCCATTTCTGGTCGCTGCTTTCAGAGTACTGGCCTGCATGGCAAGACTGTATGGCTTTCTTTTCTCCTAAGACCATTAAAAAATGGCATAATAACAAACGGATTTTAAACTGGTTAAAGAAA
>PWHJ01000119.1 GCA_003554865.1 Bacteroidota bacterium
CCCATGCAAACCCGCTGCAAGATTGGTTTTGTTGACGTTTTGGATAAAAATGGGGGTTTGAATAAAAAAATCGGCAGAGAGATTCTGGAAAAGCTATTTTGTAATTAACCACCCCATACGTCATGAATTGCCGTCAGGGTTTACTATATTGTGCTATACATACGCATAACCTTTTACCATGAGCGCATTGGCAACAATCTCCAAATCGTCATTCATTCGCGGCAAGCAATGTCTGAAATCACTATACCTACATATCAATGAGCCCTGGCTGAAAGATGAGATCAGCGAGGCCAAGCAGCATGTTTTCAACATCGGCCATGAAACCGGCCGGCTCGCTCAACAGTTATTCCCCGGGGGGATTGATGCCAGCAGGGGCAGGCCCCAGGAGGTGAAGGAGGCCGTCGCGTTTACTCAACAATTAATTGCAGGCGGACAAGGGGTGATTTATGAAGCGGCATTCAGCGACGGAGAAACCCTTTGCTACATGGACCTGCTGGTCAAAATGGATGGCGAGTGGCAGGCCTTTGAGGTAAAGGCATCTACCGCTGTAAAAGATTATCATTTACTTGATATCGCTTTTCAATACCACGTGATTCTCCAAAGCGGCCTCCCCTTAACGGAGATCAGCCTTGTGCACCTTAACAAGAAATATGTCAGACGCGGCGAAATAAACATTGATCAGCTCTTTACGGTCAACTGCCTTAGGGATCATGCACAGTCCATTCAGGCTTACGTTGAGGAGAACCTCCTGGAAATGCAAACCATGCTGGCGGCAGGGCAAGGTCCGGATATTGCAACAGGCAAGCAATGCACACAGCCTTTTGAGTGCGACTTCTATGGGTATTGCCACCAGGATGAAAAAGACGATCTGTTTACCGGGCTGAAAGGGATTCGTGCGACAAAGATTGAACGTTTTCGCTCCACGGGCACCACCTGTTTTGATCAGGTTCCGGTTGGTATGCCGTTGACAGCCAAAGAGCGGACTGTGCTGCGCGGTTTGTTTGAGAATAAAAGTCAACAGGATGATGACAACATCCGGCAGTTCCTTGGCAAGCTGGAATATCCATTGTACTTTCTGGACTTTGAAACCATCATGTTTCCGGTTCCCCTGTATGATGAATCCCGGCCATATCAGCAGATGCCGTTTCAGTATTCCTTACATAGGCAAGAGCATCCGGGTGGTGAGCTGCAGCATCATGCATTTCTTGGATGTCCGCCGGAAGATCCAAGGCCTGAGTTCATCAAGCGCCTGCTGGTGGAAACGGGGACGGAAGGCAGCGTCGTTGTCTATAATAAAACCTTCGAGTGGCAGCGGCTCCGTGAACTTGCACGCGATTTCCCTGCGTATGCCCACAGGCTGCAGCAGTTGAACAAACGCCTGGTTGACCTGATGGAGCCTTTCCGGAAACAATGGCTATACATGCCCGGGATGAAAGGTTCTTACTCCATCAAAAGGGTACTTCCGGCGTTGGTTACCGGCATTTCATACAGTGACCTGGAGATCCAGGAAGGCAATGCGGCCGGATTGATCTATGGTAGTCTTTACAGGGATCCTGATCCGGCAAGTATCCGCAAAAAGCGGGAAAACCTGCTCGCGTATTGTGAGATGGATACTTTGGGGATGGTGGAGATATTGAAGGTTCTAAATAATTTATTATTAACCTAAAATTTTTGGATCATGTACGATGAGATTAGTAAGAAAGTCGCTTTTATTCTGGATCATATTTTGAAAAATCCGGCAGTGTTTTTCAATGAGGGGGATATTCAAGCTATGTTTTATACTGAACTTCGCCAGATTGAGAGGTTGAAAAAACTATATAAAACAGGGTGCACTATTGGAAAAAACCAAAACGATGTCGTGTCCAAACAATGTTACAAAACCTATTTAATTCATCGGGAATACGGGATTAACTGGGGTTGCCAAGAACAAGAAAAGCCGAAACATCGAGCTGATTTGGTGATTTTTAACGAGCATGACATTAAGTCAATCACACATCCTTTGGATCTAAAAAAAGAAGATAACTCGTATCTGGAACCAGATTATATTTTTGAATTTGGTACGGAAAAGAGTGCAGGCAGCGCAGATGTTTTTGGAGCCCATATTGAAAATGATTTAAAAAAATTAATGACGGCAAATAAAAGAGGGTTTATTATACACGTTCAAAGGAATTACCTTTTAAGGGGGCATAGTTCTGCCAATAAAGAAAAATATGACAAATATATTAGCCAAATAGTTGAAAATATTAATCGTATCAGTGGGCAAACAGGTTCAAGTAAAATAATACCATTAATATTCAAGGTTGATATTGGCAATCCTGGGAAAAGGATAGTTCGTAAGGGAAAAATCCAAATGTTCAACGGCAATGAAATGAAAGGTATAAATCAAAAAAAACTGAGGGAAGCATAAATGAATATTTAGGAATTTAATCTATGATTCCGGAGCAAATTGCCCCCCTTTTTAGATTAAGGTAAGAATGCTGTATAAAATAAGTTATCAACATCCGGGATTGCTCTTCATTGTTTTTCCTAATTTTACTTACTGCAAACCAAAGCCCCTTTAAACGAATAATGCATTCACTTTAGCAGTAATGAAATACAACAAACACGGTCA
>PWHJ01000157.1 GCA_003554865.1 Bacteroidota bacterium
AGGAAACCAATATTCAAATCAGCTTTGTTCAGGAGGAAGGCAAGGAAGAATTCACAGTCACACTTCCAGCAGCTATTGCCCAAAATTACAGCAATCCAGTAGAGGGCAGGTCAAGAATCACACAAAGTATCACCTATGAGGCAATTACTTCTAAGGAAGAATGTAAAGCAATAGAGGTAGAGCTCATCAACTCTCATGAAAGTTATGAGGTGAGTGAATAATGATAACTAAGGCTGAATTGCTGAAGGGGAAAAAGGCTTGTAGGGAGATAGAGTTGGAAACCTATGGTGGTGAAACCCTTTATATCAGAAAGCTGTCTGAAGGGGAAGTTGGAGAGCTTTTTGATACCATAGTTGAGGGTGGTAAGATATCACAGGCTGGAGAAAAAACTGATATAAAAATGGATGGCAAGAAGGCTTTGAAAAATCAGAGGATGGCAAAAAATATGGCTGTGGCTTTCTCTCTCACCAATGATAAGAATGATGATGAGTGGAAACCAGAAGAGGTTGAAAGTTTGCCACAGGATACTGTAGATGAGTTGGTAGAGAAGGTTGCTGAATATTCAGGACTTCTTAGCAGAAAGACATTCCAAAGCTGGAAAAGGGAAACTGAAGCAAAAAACTGATGACCTCCCATGAACAGCATAAAATGCTGAGAGACATGGCTAGAAGCAGGGAAGGCTATGAATGTATTATCCTACACACACTGGGGTATAAAATGGGAGAGCAGGCTGCTCTCACCAGAGAACAAAAAATTTACATCCAGGAAGCATTCATATACTTCCAAGAGAGAAATGCAAGTGGGATTGAAGATGGTGATAAGGGTGAAAAGAAGGTTGCTGGTTTGAAGCATAACATGGAAGAAGTCAAAAGGCAGGTGAGGCAAAGTGGGTAAGGAAGTCACAATCACCATAGAAGCAATCAACCAAGCATCACAGGCTTTTGAAGAAGTTGAGCAGGCCAGCAACCAGACTTCTGAAACCATTCAGTCTTCATGGGAGGTTTCAGAGCAGGCTGGAGAGCAATATGCTGAAAGTTTACATGGCATAGAAGGGGCATACCAAGAAGTTGAGGTGGCTGGAGATAGTGCTGTTGGGTCAATAGATGATAATTGGCAATCTGCTGCAGGGGCAACTGATGAATATGAAGCAGCCATACAAGAAGTCAGCCAGTCCAAAGAAGAAATGGCTGATATTTCATCCAATACCCTGTCTGTTATAGAGGACAATTGGAAAGGTATTGGGGTTGCATCAGCTGCTGTAGGTGTAGGGATTACAGGCATAACCATGTCTGCTCAGGAAGCAGAAGTTGTAATTGGAAGATTATCAACAGCCACAGGGTATCAGACCAAAGAGCTAAGGGATTTGGCCAGGGGCTTGTCTGATGCTACCCTTAGTTATGAAGAAGTTGTAGGGGTTATGGAAACTGGTACTCAGATGGGTTTGGAAAGTGAAGCTCAGTTACAGAATTTTGTTGAGGTTTGGGATTTAGTTGCAGATGCTACTGGTGAAAATGTTGAGGCTCTTGCTGAAAGCTCTAGTGCTCTCAGAGCTTTAGGTGTATCTGCTGAAGAGCCAGAAGAAGCATTGGATGCCCTGGCATATATAGCACAAAGGACTAATATGGATATCACTGAATTTATGGGCTCAATAAGAAGGCTGGCACCTGAGCTGGGAGAAATGAACATTGGTATTGATGAATCAGTAGCTTTGCTTGCTGCCCTTGAAGACAGGGGTTATGAGGGAAGGACTGCAATATCAGAAATCAGAAAAGCTGTAAATGAAGCAGATGGAAGTTTTCAAGGCATGCTTGACTCAATTGGTTTAACTGAATCACAGTTTCAAAGCTATATAGGAGAATTGGAAGGTGGAGAAGAAAACTTAAGGCAGAATGCTGAACACTTTGCTGAAACCAGGACTGTCATACAAAGATTAGGAGCAGCATTTGAGGGAATAACAGGCACAATGTGGCCTGTTTTAGATGTCCTTCAGGCACTTGCTGTTCCTATGATAGCACTTGGTCCAGCAATTAAAGGGCTGAGCTTAGCAAAAGCAAAACTGGCAGGTGCTACAATAGGGTTAACAACAGCAAAAACAGCTTTGCTTGCTGTTGTAGGGGTGTTAGCTTCCCCCTTCTTGTTGGTAGCTGGAGCAGTAGCAACTCTGATTGCTGTGTTTGTACTCTTTAGGGATGAGATTGCTTTGGTGGCTGGTTGGATTAAGGATGGTTTAATTGCTGCTTTGAAGGCTTTGATTGGGGCAATAACTACTATTGTGCCCAATGTAGCCAGAGCTATACAGCAGGGCTTTGGTGCAGCTGTGGACTTTTTAAGGGGCTTGCCAAGGCAGTTTTATGAGATAGGTGCCAATATGATTAGCAGCCTGATAGATGGTATCACCAGCAGGATAAGAAATGCTGTCAACTCAGTCAGGGATGCTGCTAGCAGTATAGTTTCAGCAGCAAAAAGAGCAATAGGAATGAGCTCACCTTCTAAGGAATTTATGGACATTGGTGAAAGTATGGGAGAAGGGCTTGCTGTTGGTTTGGATAGAATGGAAGATGACCTGGTAAAAGCAGGGAAGCAGTCATCTACTG
>PWHJ01000064.1 GCA_003554865.1 Bacteroidota bacterium
AAGTCACACCAGTCACACACCATCGGCAGATGGTACCGGGAAGCAGGTGTGGAAAAAATAACCGTCTCTTCGGTGGTTATGGCCGAATATTTTATGCTCGACGGCTGGGAAGACATAGCAATAGCCTTCCCATTCAACATTCACGAGATAAACGAGACCAACAGGCTGGCATCCAGGATTAAACTGCACCTTACAGTCTGCTCGGAAAATACGGCCAATTTCCTTGCAAAAAACATAACCTCCCCTGTTGGTGTCTACATCAAGATCGATGCCGGTTATAAGCGTACCGGACTGCAAAGTGACAACACCCGTGAGATAGATGATATACTTAATGTGATAAAAAGCTCCGTCAACCTGAATTTTACGGGCTTTATGGTTCACAGCGGAGAAACTTCGAAGGCAAGGTCCTTTGAAGAGGTAGAAAAAGTCCATATTGACGCTCAAAAAAAGTTGGCTGCACTGAAAAGAAGGTACAAATCCTCCTGGCCCCGGATGATAATTTCCACTGGCGACACACCGACCGCTATGATGATGGAGGATTTCAAAGGCATTGACGAGATAAGGCCCGGCAAGTTCGTCTTTTTTGACCTTACACAAATGCATGTCGGCGCCTGCGACCCATCACAGATATCTATTGCCATGGCCTGTCCGGTTATATCAAAACATCCCGAACGCAGGGAGCTGGTGATTTACGGCGGTGCCATCCATTTCTCAAAGGAACAGCTGATACTGCCTGACGGCAAAGCGGTTTACGGGCAGATCGTGGAGCTTACCCCAAACGGGTGGACCGACCCGCTAGAAGATGTATACCTTGCCGATCTCTCACAGGAACACGGCATCATACGTCCAAATAAGGAATTCTTTGAAAAAACCGAACCGGGAAAAATCCTGGGCATTTTGCCCGCACGTGCATGCCTTTCGGTCAACCTGATGCAGGGTCCGGTTACCCTGGAAAATGAAAAGATAGATCATTTTGCTACCGTAAAAAAAGAGTATGGCGCTTGATGAAATAATCAAACTGGGTGATCCCAGACTTTACGAGGCTTGTGAACCGGTGGGGAAAAACGAGCTGCCGCAACTGCAACCGTATATAGATAAAATGCACCGGCTGCTTACCGAGTTCCGCTCGGTCTGGAAAGCCGGCCGTGCAATAGCAGCCCCTCAGACAGGAGTAATGAAGCAGCTGATATACATGCATATAGATTACCCTCTCATATTTATAAACCCGGTGCTGGAGAATTTGAGCAATGAGACGATGGAAGTGTGGGACGACTGCATGAGCTTTCCAAACCTCCTTGTGAGAGTCAGACGCCACAAAAGCTGCACTATTAAATACAGGGACGCAAACTGGAGACTTCAGGTTATGAATCTCAGCGGCGAACTTTCCGAGCTGCTCCAGCACGAATATGACCATCTGCACGGCATACTGGCCACAATGAGGGCAACCGACAACAAGGCGTTCCGCTGGCGCGAAAAACCGGAGTAATGCCGGCGGCGGAATAAAACCGGTGTAATGCCGGTGATGAAGTAAAAAAGCGGTATTAATCCCGGCGACAAATTTAAAAAACCGGTTGATCCCGGCAACAAAGTAAATTCAGCAGGATTAAAAGTTTCCACAGACAGTGGTACTTTTAAAAGTTTTTTACCGTTTTAAATAAGCTTTTTTAACTCAAACAATAAAGGAACTATGCAACACGACTTTCAATGCCCCAATTGCACAAGCAACCTGAACCTTTACAAAAGGATCATCTTTGCTGTAGAAAACGAAAAGGGTGAAGGCGGACTAATGCTGCTTGACCCGAGGCTAGGACATTACGACAAGGAGACACACCCCGGCTATCACATACTGGAGGGGGAAAAAGTAAAATTTATGTGTCCGGTTTGCCATGACAATCTTGCCGCCACAGACATAAACGAAAACCTGGTGAAGGTGCTTATGGTAGATGAGAACAGAAAACAGCATGAGGTATATTTCTCAAGGGTAAACGGTGAAAAAAGCACATACTGGGTGGCGCCCGACGGAATAAAAATGTTCGGCAAAGACTCTGAAAGATATTTGAATAACTTCAAGTCATCGCCCAGGTACAGCGGACTGATATAGGGTTTCACAAAAAAGCGGTCACTGCAGGTCAGGAAAGTAAAAACACTTGCCTTTTTCGCCTGTACGGGAGAAAATTACAATATATCAAACCTCCGCAGGCAACCGGTAAAACCGCTGGAAACCGGTTTTACCCGGCTGCGGTTTTTCTGTAAAGAAGTGTTGCAGAGGTAAGAACAATGAAGGCAAAAATGGCCATTGAGATTAGGTCTCCCTGCACCTCCGCAAGTTCGGCACCTTTTAGCATAATCATGCGAAAAACCCTTATAAGGTAGGCAAACGGGTTTATAACATTAACCTGCTGTGCCCACCCGGGCATACTCTCTACAGGGGTAAAGATGCCGCTCATGAGTATAAAGACAAGCATAAAAAACCATGTCAAAAACATCACCTGCTGCTGTCTTGTCGATATGATAGAGAGAAATAGTCCCAGTCCCAGAACCAAAAAAAGAAAAACCGCCCCGGAGAGGAACACAAGAAAAAGGCTTCCCTCAACGGGAACGTTATAAAGGAGTGCCCCGAAAAGCAATCCGAAGGCTATTTCAAACATACCGATTATCCAGAAAGGTATAAGCTTGCCCATTATAAAATGATACTTACGCACCGGGGTCACATTAAGCTGTTCTATGGTCCCGGCCTCCTTCTCCCTGACGATATTGACCGCAGTTAGGAACATACCCACAATTGTGACAAGTATTACAAGGATACCGGGGTACATAAATATCCTGTAATCCATTTCAGGGTTATACCACTGCCGGTGGCTTACCTCAATTGCCGGTGCCCCTGCCCCGGCACTTTCAGGGGTGACTCCGGTGAGCAGCTCCCTGTTCATGTCTGCTACAACCGCCTGTGAATGGTAATTTATAAGTCCGGCCGAAAGCGCATTAATTGCATCTATCAGGATCTGCACCTGCGCTCCCTCCTCCCTGAGGATCTTTCTCTCAAAGCCGGCCGGTATATTGAGCACCATATCCACACTTCCTTCCTGCAGCCGGTCAAATGCATCTTCCAAAGAGGTATAGGCGCGGGGAATGTAAAAAATATCTGAAGCCTCAAACTTTCCCGTAAGCCTGAGAGAGGTTTGTGAGAGATCATTATCCACAAGGGCCACATCAATCCGTCTCAAATCAAGAGTGGCAGCATTTACCAGCACCACAAGCAGGAAGATGGGCATTAAAAAAATAAAGGGAAGCATCATCCTGTTGCGGAAGATCTGTCTGAATTCTTTTTCAACTATGAACCAAACTATCCTCATCGGTCATCGGTTTATTCCAGCCTGACTTTAAAATTCAGCACACTGGCTCCCACAAAAACAACCGTCATTGCAGCTATCACAAGAGTCTGCTGCCAGACAAACAAAATGCCGGTTCCCTTTATCATTATATTCTTTATTATCTCAATAAAATATCGCGGAGGCATAATATAGCTGAGCCACTGAAGCAAAGGGGGCATATTCTCAACAGGGTATATAAAACCCGAAAGTAAAATAGTGGGGATCATAAGTGTGAACATTGAGATCATCATTGCCGTCACCTGGTTGTTACTTACAGTGGAAATAAGTATTCCCAGCGAAAGTGCCATAACTGTATAAAGAAGGCACTGGGCAAGAAGCAGCACCAGACTGCCGTGTACCGGCAGACCGAAAACAAAATAGCTCAGCAGCAGGATGGTAATCGCATTTATGAACGATAGGACAATATAAGGGGTTATCTTGCCTGCAATTATCTGAAAAGGTCTGAGCGGTGAAACAAGCAGCGTCTCCATAGTCCCGGTCTCCTTTTCACGTGCTATTGTAATGGAGGTCATCATGGCACATATAAGCATCAGGATCATTGCCATGGTGCCCGGAACAAACATATAAACCCCTTCCATATTGGGATTATACACCATCCTCTCCTGCGTTTCTATAAGATGCGGCACTGGCGAAGGCTTAACCAGTTCCATTTCATAAGAGGTAAAAATGGCATTCAGGTAATTTGTCACAAGCGTTGCCGTATTGGGATCCGAAGCGTCGGCTACGATCTGTATCTGCGCCTTATCTTCACCGGGAAGCCTTTCGGCAAAACGCTGACCGAAAACTATTACCGCCCTTGCTGTACCGCTGCGTAAAACAGCTTCAATCTCCCCGGGGGATTCAAGCCGCTTTTGAATTGTAAAATAACCGGAAGCCTCCACCCTTTCGGTTATACCGCGTGTTTCCTCATCACGCGACATATCCAGTACGGCCAGGTCCACATCCCTTATCTCATTTGTTATCACAAAGCCGAATATCAGTATCTGCGCCACCGGAATGCCAAAGAGGATAACCATTGTCCGGTAATCCCGGAAAATGTGAAGAAACTCCTTTATGACAAAACCTGCAAACCTCTTCATAACGGTAAATTTATCCCCGCGGGGGTCGCGCAATTTTTACAAACACATCGTCGATACTCCCTGCACCGTAAAGCTCCTTCAGGTCCGCAGGCGAACCCGTTGCCTCAATCCTGCCGTCGGCCATTATACATACCCTTTCGCAATATTCCGCCTCATCCATGTAATGGGTAGTTACAAACACAGTTATACCCTCCGCGGCAGTCTCGTATATCAAATCCCAGAATTGCCGGCGTGTATCGGGGTCAACCCCGCTGGTGGGCTCATCCAGGAAAACTATATCCGGACGGTGCATAACGGCAATTGAAAAAGAAAGCTTCTGCTTCCATCCCGGCGGCAGAGAGCCTATCAGTGAATTTCTTATACGCCAGAAATCAAGTTTTTCAGCTAACTCCTGCGACTTGCGCCTGATAACACGCTCCGGCAGACCGTAAATGCCCCCGTAAAACCTTATATTCTCAAGTATTGTCAGGTCCTCATAAAGCGAGAAACTCTGACTCATGTAGCCTATCCTTCTTTTTATCCTTTCAGCCTGCCTGTATACGTTCATTCCCGCAACCGTGATCTTTCCCGAGGTCGGCCTTAAAAGTCCGCACATAATCCTTATGGCAGTCGTTTTGCCGGCACCGTTTGCACCCAGCAGCCCGAATATCTCCCCGCGCCCCACATTGAAGGTTAGGGAGTCGTTCGCCACGAAACTGCCGAACTTCTTTGTCATATCGACCGCCTCAATAACCTTCTCCATCGGTACCCTTTTTTTTATACCCCCTGCTCAGGGCAAGGAAGCAATCCTCTATACCCGGACGGGAGCGTTCAACCTGAGTATCCTCAAAACCCCTCTTTTTGAGAAACCCCTCAATATCCTCAAGGCTCAACCCCTTTTCACCTGAAATAACATGAACCGAATCCCCGAACAAAGAAACAGAAGGAGCAGAGGGAAGCTTTTCAAGCTCCTTTTTCACCGCATAAAGCCGCTGCGACCTTACCTGTATCAGGTCGAGCCCGAAAGAGTCTGCTATACCATCAGGCGATCCCGTTTTCATTATCCGCCCATTGTAAAGGAGCGCCACCCGGTCGCATTTGGCAGCCTCGTCCATATAGGAGGTGGTAAGTGCAATTGTCATTCCCCCGGCTTTGAGCTTATGGAGCATTTCCCAGAACTCCCTTCGGGACACGGCATCAACCCCGGTAGTGGATTCATCCAGAAGGAGTATCTGCGGCCGGTGGATCAGGGCGCGGCAAAGAGCCAGCTTTTGCTTCATGCCGCCCGACAGCCTGCCGGCACGCCTGTTTTTGAAAGGCTCAAGATTCCTGTAAACATCCTTTATCAGATCATAGTTTTCAGAAAGGGTAGTACCGAAAACAGTGGCAAAAAAGCGGATATTCTCCTCCACTGTAAGGTCGCGGTAAAGGGAAAACCTCTCGGCCACATAGCCTGTAATATTTCTCACATCCCTGTACTTGTCAACCACATTCAGCCCGTAAACAAAAGCCTCCCCTTTTTCGGGCAATATAAGGGAAGAGAGTATCCTGAACAAGGTGGTCTTCCCCGCTCCGTCGGGACCGATAAACCCGAACACCTCCCCTTTTTCTATCTGAAAACTTATATTTTCAAGCACCCGGTGCCCGTTATAGGCCTTTGAGATACCTTCGGCCTTTACTGCCACATCTTCCATAAAATGCCTGTTTTCTCAATAGAAATAATTTTCTGAACCCCCATGAGCTAAAGCTCACAAAAAAACATCCCGCTTCCCTCTTCCGTTAACTACCGGTCACCGTGTGGCAAAGATCGCCTCGCCCGGCATTCCAACCTTAAGCGCCCCGTCGTTTTCAACATGTATCTTTACGGCATAAACAAGATTAACACGCTCTTCGCGGGTCTGGATAATCTTGGGGGTGAATTCCGCCTCCTCAGATATCCAGGTAACCCTCCCCTCATACTCCCTCAATCCGTTATCGGGACAATCAATGAACACCCTGGCTTTTTCGCCGGTCTCCACAGCCGCAAGCTGCCGCCCGGACACATACACACGCAGGTACATATTATCCAGGTCTCCGGTTTTAAACAAAGGCTTACCCTCACCGGCCATCTCTCCGGCTTCTGCATATTTTGTCAGCACCACCCCGCCGGAGGGCACTTTCACAAAAGATCTCTCAATCCTGTCAACCAGCACCCTCCTTCTGGCATCCATAGCCTCCAGCTCACTTTTGACCGACCCCCTTTTGGTACGCAAAACATCCATCTGCCTCTCCAGCACACTTATCTCCCCCTTAATATCATCCATATCCTTGCGGGTGGCGGCATCCTCCTTCAAAAGAGAGTCGATGCGTGACTTTTCCCTTTGCAGCACCCGGGCCTGTTCCTTTTGTACCTCAAGTTGGGCATCCAGCTCATCCAGGCGGGAATAAACCTGGCGGCGGCCGGCATCCAGCTCATCAAGCTTCAGTGCAATTGCGGAAGTATCAATTAATGCGGCAACACTTCCCGAATCAACCCTGTCACCCTCCCCAATGTTCATCCACATTATCCTTCCGGCAGTTTCCGGGGATACCATTATCTCCCTTGTCTCAAAGTAACCCCATGCATCAGGCTCGGGCAGCTCCCCGGCACACGAGAAAAGAATTGCCATGAAAGCGGGCAGCAGCTTAACACCGCGGAAGGTAAAAAAACTATTCCCCTGCATAATAATTCCCCTTTTCAGTTAAATAATTGATCTTTGCCTGCAGCAGCTGCAGTTTGTGGATCTCATAATTGAGCCTGGCCTCAGTTTCGGCATTGAGCTCAATAATATACTCGGTTGGAGTTATAACCCCCTTGTCCAGCTTCGAGGCAAAAGTTTTTGTAATATCCCCGCGCAACTCCACAATCTCTCCGTCCCTTTCTATCTTTTCGCGCAGCTGCTCAACCTCTCTCATCTCCCTTTTCAGGTTAATCTCCTTCTCCTGTTTGAATACAGCAAGGCGGTTGCCTGCCATATCCCTTCTGGCCTTCATTATCTCCCTTTCCCTCCGGTTTTTGCTCCAGTCGAAAATATTCCAGGTAAGCTTTGCGCCAACAATATAGAAAGGCTCAAACTCATCGCTGAGCATATCCAGTCCGGGTTTACCATAACCGGCCTGTGCAAAGCCGAAAATTTTGGGAAACCGTTCACTCCGCAAGAGAGACTCACCCGCCTCCAGTGTTCTGTACTGCAAATCAAACAACAGCTCCTCCGGCCTTTCAGCCGTTTCCAGCTCCTGCAACGCGGGCGCGGGCTTTTTCAGGAATGCAGTTTCCGGGATATCCCTGCCGGTCAATATACCCAGAGTCTCAAAAGCCGAAGCAATCTGCTTTTGGGTTTCGCTCATCTGCTGGCCCAGCCGCAGCCTTTCAGCCTTCAGCACCTTAAGCGACGCCTCGAGAACAACCCCGTGCCTGACACCAGATTCCGCCTTTTCAATGCGGGCATCCAGATTCCCTGCAGCCAGATCAACCAGCTTCTCCTTTTGCTGAAGCATAAGGATGGAAAAATAGACCCTGTTAATCATCTCCCTTACCTGGTGAAGCTCTGCTTCCACCTGCTGTAACCCTCGGCCCGTTTCAAGCTCATTCACCCTTTTTCTCTTTTCAATACTTCCCCCGGCATAAATAAGCTGGTTCACATCAAAGGTAAGCATATACTGATCCCTCGGCATCGAAGGAAAGGTAACCCCCGGATAGGGTATATCCACATCAATTTCGGTAACCTGGCTCTGGTATGAAGCCTGCGCCCCCAGATCAAACTGCGGATAGGCATCCGCTGCGATATTCTCCCTTTCAAGTCTCCCGGCCATTGCCCTCAGCTCCCTGTCACCCGCAGCCGGGTAATGATCAGTTGCAAGGGAGTAACACTGGGTAAGAGTGAGGGTATCTCCACCGGCAAATGCAGCAGAAAAGGTAAGCCAGAAAAAAACGGTTGCAATTAATTTTCCGGTCATCCTGCAAATTTATTAAAGGTTAATAATATAGTTACGCAATATTAGCTTTGCCGTTTTGAATTTCAGAATAAAATTAAATAAAATAACTGTTAATTGACAGGGAAAACTTATCCGCCATGCATGGGCAAAAAAAAAGCAGGTATTTGATACCTGCTTTTTTTTCTAAGTGCCGGATGCGCGACACTTATTGTTTTGCGTCGCACAAATCCGCACTATTTAAAATTTTGATCACTGCGTCAGACACTTACATTTAATGCCTGAACACCGGGCTATTAAAAATTCAATCCGGTTAGAAGACCGGCTCTAAGGCTCCTCAGGCTCCTCAGGCTCTACCGGCTCTTCCTGTTGAAACTCTTCCGGCGGCGGATCCTCAGGCTCTTCCGGTGGTGGTTGTCCATTGCAGGAGTAAAGCGCAGTTGAAATAAAAAATGCTCCTGCTAACATCAGCCAGATTACTCTAATTCTTCTAAAATTAATAAGCTAAAATTTTTTGATTCAAGATCAAATTTAATAGGGTAACCCCTACATTAGTAAAACCACTCAAAAAATAGATTATTGTACCCAAACCTGTTAAATCAGGTTAAAATGTCAGGCCTGCCTGTCAAGTTTAAAACTGACACCGCTTTTCACATAACGTATGACATCTTTTCCTGGCAATAAGTTAACGGATGCTCGTATGCAAAATACGCTAACAAACAGAGAGACAAGAATAAAAACGAAATACAACGAAAAAATTTTGAATTATCTTAAATACCTAAATCTGCCGCACCAAAATGGACAAGTAAGTAAAAAGCAGGCATTTGAAACCTGCTTTTTATCAAAGTACGAGAACCGCGCGGCACTTATTATTTTGTGCCCGGCAAACCGGTTCTCTTTAAAATTTTAAAACCCCGCGTCAGGCGCTTACATTTAATACCTGAACACCGGGCAATTAAAAAATCAATCCGGTTAGAAGACCGGCTCTTCGGGCTCCTCGGGCTCCTCGGGCTCTTCCGGTTCTGCCGGCTCTTCATACTCATCAATAGTCTCTTCCTGTTCAAACTCATCCCACTCCTCTTCCTGAGGGGGTTGGTCGCCGCAGGAATAAAGAGCAGTTGAGAGGAAAAACGCACTTGCTAGCATCAGCCAGAATACTTTTATTCTTCTAAAATTCATAAGCTAAGATTTTTTGGTTCAAGATCTGATTTAAATTTAACAGGGTATACCCCTGCAGTTTTAAAACTAACAAAAAAATCAATTATTGTACCCAAACCTGTTAAATCAGGTTAAAACGCAAGGCCTACCTGTCAAGTCTGAAACTGACACCGCTTTTCACCCAGCGTCCGGGTTGAGGTATATTCCCGATATCCGAATAAGAAGTATCAAAAAGATTGGAAGCCTCCAGGTAGACAGTCATATCCCCCCTTGAGTAGCTGATCTTTGCATCGGCAAGCCAGAAAGGCTCGTAGGGCTTCTCTTTTTCTGATGGAAAGTCGGTATAAGTGCCGGCCCTTTCCTCATACCTAAGCTGCCAGCTCATATTCAGGGTTCCTCCCACCCTGTGGTTAAAGCCCGCCACCATTTTGTGCCTCAGGTGATCCAGCACATATGCAGATATATACTCCCGGCTCTGTTTGTCAATATCAATATAAGCATAACGGAAACTAACCCCCCTTAAAAAATGGTCAGGAAAGTCAGGGTTCCTCCATTCAATACCAGCCTCAGCGCCCCTTGTATCGAGTTGAGTCACATTCATGGTCTGCCATATCATCGTATCATCCTTCCTCGCCCAGTCGATTATATTCTCTCCCTTGCGGCGAAAAAACGTTAAATGGCCGCTCACACCCCTGCGGTTATACTTCACGCCCCCCTCCACAGTCAGGGCCTCCTCAGGCACCAGGTCAGGATTCCCTTCATTTACCGGTCCCTCATAATACATCTCTGTAAAAGTGGGCATCCGCATTGAGGTATTCACCGAAGAAAAGACCCTCCAATGCTGTGACAGGCGGTATCCGGCATCAATGCCGCTGAACAGCTTCCAGGAAAAACGGTCTGATTTGCTGGCCAAAACACCCCCCGAGAGGTTAAAATCACCGACATAGGCCGTATGCTCGGCAAAAAGGTTAACCGAGTTGCGTCTTTTAAAATATTTATAGTAAGCATCCTCACCTCTGACAGGAACGGAGCTCTCCATTTCCTCACCGAGGACCGAGCTGTAAATCTGCTCCATCCTCAGCTCCCCGCCAAGGGAGGTCATCCCGTGATCCCATGGTATATCCGCTCCTGCATCAACAGCGGCAACATCTGTCATATGGTAATTGTGTCCCTCATACCAGTCGGGCGCCTCATGCCTGAACAGCTCATACCTGTCATAATGCCTTTTCCAGTAAAGCGACTGGGTGTACTTAACCCTTTCCCCGCCGCTAACCTGCAATCCGGCAAAACCCGATCTTATCTTCTCGTACTGTTCGGGATAAAGAGGCGAATAAAAGCTGTTGGCACCAAAACCCTTTTCCATGTAGCCACCCTGAAGGTTGAGCGAAAGCGGTCCCATCTCCCCTTCCCCGCTATAGAAGATATTTGTCGAATTAAAATCGGTATTCTCCATATATCCGTCAGACGACCCATAAGAACCAGAAATGCGGTGTTCAGCCGGCCCCGTTTTAAACTGTGCAGAAGCGGCAGCATTAAAGTAGCCATATTCTCCCCCTGATATACTCCCGGTAACTGAAGTCTCCTCGTAGCCGCGGGTTATTATGTTAACGGCACCGCCGTAGGCATTCGGACCGAACACTCTTGATCCTGGGCCTTTAAGAACCTCAACCCGATCAATATCGGCATCCGATACAGGAAGGTTAAGGTGATGATGACCGGTCTGGGGATTATTAATTCTCATACCGTTCAGCAAAACAGCGGTCTGTTCAAATGTCCCGCCCCTTATGCTAACATCCGCCTGCACCCCCACTGGTCCGCGCTTTCTGATATCCACCCCGGGTTCATATTCAAGAAACCCCTGCACACTCTGTGAAGGAAGCAATCTGATATCCTCGCTGCGAATAACAGAAACCATCCTTGAGACTTCGCGATAGACTGCAGGCGACCTGTGGACACTTACTACTATCTCATCAAAACGCACCGTATCAACGCTGAGAAACAGCGAATCGTCCGTATCCTGCGCTTTCAATCCCGTTAACGAACAAAACAGTCCGCACAACACCACAAACTTTCTCATATCCTCAAATCTGATTTTAACCTGCAAAGATAAACAAACAACAAGTCAGAGTAAAAAACAATTTTGATCCTGTTCCCAGTCCCGGCGCTGCCGGCTTAGACCCCGGCCGGAATGGAGGCGGCAACAGGCTACAGTTTGGTCCCCTGGCAGAATGGTAGCGGCAATAGGTGACAGTTTAGTCTCATGGCGAAAGGAAGGGCGGCAACAGGCGGCAGTTAAGCCCCCGGCCGGAA
>PWHJ01000178.1 GCA_003554865.1 Bacteroidota bacterium
ACTCTTTCGAAGGCATATCCGCTTCATTTATATCTGCCCACACAAAGAATGCTCCCTCCGGCACGGGGCAATTTATCCCCGGTATACTGTCCAGCTCTTTTGCCACAAATTTTGTTTTTTCCTCCCATTCCCTCCAGTATTCCAAAACCTCGTCGCGGGGAGGCTCTCCGAATGCCTTTGCAGCGGCTGACTGCACAAAAGAGTTGCAGCTTGTAATAAGGTGTTGCTGGAGCTTGTAAAGGGAGCTGACGATCTTCTCGCTGGCATAGATGTATCCTATGCGCCAGCCTCCCATTGAAAAGCTTTTTGTCAGGCTTGTGAGTGTTACAGTTCTCGGAGCCATTCCCCCGAGGTTGCAGATGTTATGGTGTTCCCTTTTGTCCCATGTGAGCCTCTCGTATACCTCGTCGGTGATAACATAAAGGTTATGTTTCAGAGCCACTGAGGCAATAGCTTGCAAATCTTCGGGTGTGTGTACCACACCGGTTGGGTTCTGGGGGGAGTTGAGCAATATCGCCTTTGTCTTTGAGGTTATATTGTTTTCCAGTTCAGCCGGGTCCCACCTGAATCTGTTTTCCGCCCTCAGGGGAACCGGTACCGGCTTTCCTCCCATATAACCGATAAGCTGTTTGTAGCTGGGAAAGCAGGGATCTTCCACTATCACTTCCTCACCGGGGTTGATAAGTGCCAGAAGGGTTATGGTCAGACCCTGCTTAACCCCCATTGTGGCAATAATCTCTTTCTCCGGGTCTGCGTCAATATTGTTTTCCCTTTTCAGCTTTGCGGCAACCGCATGCCTGTAACGGGATGTTCCCCTGGCCATTGTCTGGTGAGTGTCTCCCTCTTTCATTGCCCTGGCTGCTTCATCGACCAGATATGCAGGGGTCGGCTCAAAGGCCCTGGCAGCGGAAAAATCATATACCGTTTCCCCGCTTTCCCTTAGACGTATGGCTATATCTGCGATGCCGACCGTTGAAGACTCCTGTGAATTGGCTACCCTGTCTGATATTTTCAGATTTTTTTCCATAATAGTATTATTTATTGACAAGTGAACAGTATTCCGCAAAAAAGAATCAGCCAAAAGGTTAGCAAATGCCGGCGGCAAATTTGATCCCTTTGCGGATATGTATTGTAAATACGTGACCAATTTAGGCAAAAATGATCATGCTGGCAAGAAAGTTAAAAAAGATACCCGATGGCCTGGATTTGTTTTTCAAAAGCCCCTGTTGTAATTTTACCATATGGATATATTTTAATACTTACAGTTAACTAAAACTTAGATTATATGCGAACAAAAATTTATTTCGCGGGACTTATATGCTTTCTTTTTATTTTCCCTTCGGAGCTTTTTTCCCAAAGGATGTCTGAACGCAAAGTCCCTTCAAGGGAAGAGACTCATCGTGTGGCTGTGCTCTCTTTCAGTCACGAAACCTGCACCTATTGCCCTGATCCGGCCGACCTGGATGCATGGTTCGAAACGGGTGATACCACCAACCGCCTTTTCAGCAGTGGGACGGGATATATCGGAGGTTTTGAGCAGAGAATGGCCGCCTATACCGGGGTTGAACTTATAGGTATAACATCCCCCGACGGGGGACCGGCCGGAGGGTCTGCCCGAAGCTGGAACTCTTATGAAGCATGGGAGTATTTTACTTCCCATATGATGGAGGACCTGAAAGAGAAGGGGCCCTTTGACGGGGTTCACCTGGCTGTTCACGGTTCAATGGCCGTTGTGGACATTGCAAGGCCCGAGGCTGAGCTGGCACGTATGGTTCGTGAAGTTGTGGGAGATGATGCCACCATTACAGTAACCCTCGATTTGCATGCATGTGTCGATGCCGAGCTGGTTGCAGAGGATGCCGCAGATGCGGTTTTTTCAGTGAAACGTTTTCCCCATTATGATGCCACACTGATGGGGCAGAGGGCTGCAGATGTTATGATACGTTCATTGGACGGCAATTATAAGCCGACAGTTGCCACCAGGAAGCCTGGTGTTATTACCCCCAGCTTTTTCCAGGGAACAGTACGCTATCCCGCACGCGAGATTATGGAGCGTGCCCGCCGCTGGGAGAACCGTGAGGAGGATGTTTACGTTTCGGTTAATTTCGGTTTTGCTTATGCCGATGTGCCGGATAACGGAGCTTCAATATATGTTGTCACAAACGATGATCCCGAACTGGCAAACCGTATTGCCGACGATATGAACGAATTTTATTGGGACCACAGGGAAGATTTTGTATTCAAGGATATAGACGGGCCTGCAGAAGGTGTTAACCGTGCTATTGATGCTGTTCAGGCCGGAGAGACCCCTGTAGTTATTGCCGACGGTTGCGACAGAACGGGAGGAGCAACGTGGATAACCCACGAGCTCATTGATCAGGGTGCCTCAAATTTTGCCATAGGTACCCTGACAGATCCGGAGCTTTTTGATGAACTTACCGAAAAAGGTCTTACTGAAGGTGATAATACCGGGCCCATTGAGGTGGGAGGCACCACTGACATATTTTCGGGCGATCCGGTGGAGCTTGACGATGCGTTGGTTGAATTTATCGACGGCAACTATATTGTGCTTCATTTCGGTGACAACAACCGCATAATCGTTTCCCCGCACAGGCGGCAGGTAACCAACCCCGAATGGCATGCCAGGGTTGGGGTCGATTTTGACGAGCTGGATATCGTGGTTCACAAGACAAGAGTCCACTTTTTCCGCGGATATTATGAGACTGGCATAGCAGGAGAGGAGTATCCGGGAACAATAGTAAAGATTGAGGTTCCCGGATGGGGGCCGGCCGATGTGACAAAAGTTGATTATGTGAACGGCGGACAGTACCTTTACCCCATTGATATGGACAGGGAAATGGGGAGCGAATGGGACAGGCCCTACATAGATGAGGAAGATATGATATTCCAGACGGGAGAGGGAATTGTAGTTGAATGAACCGGGTTTAATCCTTAAAATTACGGTTTTTAAGGGTGTCCTGAAGATGATAACACAATAATATAAAAATCGATTTAATTTTAAACCGGCAGATAAAAAAGCGCCGTTGCATAAGTTCAACGGCGCTTGCTTTATTAATTGGAGATATTTTCCACCCCGGTAGGGCATTAATATTTCAGTATCATTGCTATCCTCTCATATTGGGAAAGAGTTCCGTTTTCCGGGAAAACAACTTCCCCGCCGGTTGAGATAACCTGTTCAACTATTTCATCGACAAGGTCGTCAACTGTGCCGGGCTCCCTGTAATCCTCAACGGGAACGAAAGAAGTTCCCTCTTCGTTGAACTTTACCGGCTGGTAGTAACCCTCCTCCACGAAAAGGGTGGCACCGCGGCCCTCGTTTGCCAGGCGCCAAACTTCGTCGAGTCCGCTTGCAAACTTCAGATTGTCTATTGCATCCTGCATTTTGTCAAGCATGCGCCGGCGGTTTTTAAGTGTCTCTTCCCTGACCGCGGGCCATACTATTTTGGCTATTCCCTCAGGTGGGGTCTCGTCATGATTGCCGTTAATTTCTGCAATTATTGCATTGCTCTTCTCTGCTATCTTCCTGTAATATCCCAGGTTTTTTATGATCCCAATCAGGGCAAGGGGTTTGGGATTCTGATTGTAAAAAGATAAAAAGTTATTGTCAACTTGTTTAAAAAAGTTTATTGAGTAGTTGTTTTTCATCTCATCGCTGAGCGGCTCTTCCCGTTCTGTTTCGGCAGGATTTTCAGCCGGGAACCCTGCGGTATCAATTTCAAGGAACTGGTCACGGTAACATTCGAAAAGCCTTGCATATTTCATGCTCAGGGAAAGGGTGTAGTAGCTTGTGCTTCGGTTTACCGCCCTTATTATATCACGTGTTGCAAATGTATCGTCAATGATGACGCGCTCTTTGACCGGAAAGGGGAAACGGACAAGCTTGCTGTAGTCGTTGTTGACAAATATGCCGATACCGTCAAGGTTTTCCCGTAGGTCTATCGTTTCAGTTACCTTGTTGAGCCTGTCGAGCAATTTTTTCACATCACGTCTGCGTAATTCCTTCAAAAGTCTTTCCTCGGTTTCTTTGTATAAATTTTTCAGCATAAGCCTGTCCTTGTGAGTATCGTGAGGAGGCCTGCTGGTGGGTAAAAATATTGAAACACAAGGATATTGTTTGAATGTAAGCAACTCGTTTACAAGATTTTTTTCCATAATTATTTTATTTTTTAAACATTATTTTTAATCGGGTTGTATGAACGTAGCTGATGATTATAAATTATAAAGTTAAAAAATCAGATCGTCTTTGAAAAACATCTAACAGCCGGGAGAAGGTTGATTTGTTTTTTTATGCTGCAAACAGTAGATTTGCTAACGATAAACTATAACATTACCTAAAACCTTCTGTTTTGAATAAAAATTTTTTCAGAAAGTACCTGCTTCCCGGTTTCATTTTCCAGTCGGTTATTATCGGAGGCGGTTATGGCACGGGCCGCGAAATAGTTGAGTATTTTCTCAGTTACGGTCCGGTAGCCGGCCTTATGGGAATGCTGCTTGTGACAACTCTTTTGTGGTCTCTCTTTCTTGCCCTTACATTTGAATTTACCAGAAAATTCAAAGCCTATAATTACAAGGTTTTTTTTAAGAATCTTTTGGGCAAATACTGGATTGTATTTGAAATAGTTTTCCTTGTTTATGTTTTGCTGGTGCTGGCTGTGCTCAGCTCTGCGTCAGGGGTTGTATTGCGGGATGATTTCGGCTTTCCCTACTATCTGGGGGTAGCCCTGATGCTGACAATAGTGGCGTTTTTTACTTTCAAAGGATCGGAAAAGATCGAGAAGTTCCTTGCAATATGGTCTATTTTGCTTTGTGTTGTATATGTAGTTTTCCTTGTTGTCACTCTGGTTAATTTTGGCGAAAATATCACTGAGAATTTTGCCGCTTCTGAAATTACCGGCGGATGGGTCGTTTCCGGCTTCAAATACGGCTTTTACAATATGGCCAACGTTATCGGGGTGATATTTTGTATTCACCATATTGAAACGCGTAAAGAGGCCGTCTCTGCCGGAATTATCGGAGGCTTCATAGGAATTATACCCGGGATCCTTTTGTTTACCGGACTTACCGCTTACTATCCCGAGGTTGTGGATGCCGAAATACCTTCTGCATTTGCTTTCAGGGAAACGGGAGTTGCCGCCCTTTCGGTCGTTTTTCAGGTTATACTCTTTGGGACACTTATAGAGACAGGTACCGCCCTTATGCATGCTTTCAATGAGCGTGTTTTTACGCCCGGCGGACTGACTTCAAAGGAGCCCCCAAGGTACCTCCGCCCTCTTATTGCCGTCGGGTTCATCCTGATCGCGGTTGCGCTTTCATCTTTCGGGATAATTGACCTTATAGCAAGAGGCTACGGTATAATAAGCTGGTGCTTCCTGGCGGTTTTCCTTCTGCCTCTGGCAACGGTGGGGTTATATAAAATTATAAAGGATAAAAATGAAGGCAATAGTAAAATATAAGGCCGGCTACGGCAATATTGGACTTAAGGATGTTCCCGAGCCTTTTCCGGGTGAGGGCGAAGTGAAAATAAAAATCAAAGCCGCCAGTATTTGTGGCTCAGATCTTCACATATACAAATGGGATATAGGTATCCCCACTAAAGTGCCCTTTGTGGTGGGACATGAATTTTCGGGTGTTGTAACCGCTGTAGGTGAAAATGTGAAATACTTGGGGGTGGGTGACAGGGTTACGGCCGAAAACTCCAGGTATATATGCGGGAGCTGTACCTGGTGTATGACCGGAAACTATAATCTGTGCAGGGAGAGGAAAGCTACAGGATATGCCTATGACGGTGGCTTTGCTGAATACTGCATTGTGCCTGCCGAGCGTGTTCACCGGCTGCCGGGGAATGTTGATTTTATAACAGCCGCACTTTCCGATCCTTCGGCCTGTGTTTACCATGCCGTTCAGGAGCTGACCGGCATAAATGCCGGAGATGTTGTGCTTATAACGGGAGCGGGGGCCATGGGACTCTTCTCTGTTCAGTATGTAAGATCCAACGGTGGGATTCCGGTGATAACCGGACTGGCAAAGGACAAAAAACGTCTTGAGCTTGCAGGGGAGCTGGGGGCCGAACTTACAGTCAACGTTTCGGGGGAAAGTCTTAAAGAGGCTGTCGATGACCTGACCAAAGGGAACGGGGTGGATGTGGCCGTTGAATGTTCCGGTGCCGAAGCGGCTGCCAACGAGGCGGTTGAACTGTTAAGACCAAGGGGCAGATTTGTTCAGGTGGGTATATTCGGCAAGCCGGTCAGTTTTGACCTGGATAAGGTCCTCTACAAGGAACTGCAGGTTACAGGCTCTTTCAGCCAGAAATACACATCATGGAAAGAGGCCATAAAGCTTTTCTCCCAGGGGAGGATCGTTGCCCGTCCGCTTGTGACCGATATTTTAAAACTGGAGGAGTGGGAGGAAGGTTTCCGTAAAATGTTTGACGGGGAGGCAATTAAAGTTGTTTTTCAGCTCGGGGAGCAGGCGGATTGAATAAAACACCCGGACATGTGAGCTAAATTTTAAATCAACCAATTGATAAGCTATGCATTTGAAAAACCTTGTCAATACAATTGACACCCATACAGCCGGTGGACCTACCCGTGTTGTGGTATCCGGACTGCCTGATTTGAAGGGGGGGAGTGTTAGGGAAAAAATGGAGTACTTTAAAAGTTACCATGATCCTGTAAGGGCTATGCTGATGCAGGAACCGCGTGGGCACTCCGGAATGTTCGGGGCCGTTCTTACTTCTCCATGCATTGCGGAGGCAGATCTTGGGGTGTTTTTCACCACCTCTTCGGGGTATCTTGATATGTGTGTCCACAGTGCCATAGGCGCCGCGGCAGCCGCATGTGAAACTGGAATGGCAGAGGCGAAAAAAAGTTTTTTGATGCTGGAGACACCGGCTGGCCTTATCAAAGTAAGCATAAACGGCAAAGACGGCTCCCCGTATTATACGATAACCACCAAACCGGCCTTTGTTTGCTCAACGGGATATGAGGCCGGCTTTTGCGGTGAAGGGAAAATACCTGCGGATGTGGTTTTCAGCGGGGTCTGTTTTCTTATGGTGGATGCGGATAAGTCGGGAATAAAGGTTAACAGGGAAAGTGTGGGGGAAATTACCCGAACAGGTGTTGGCCTGTTATCTGAGTTCAACAAGGGTGGGGGTATGTTGTCGCCTTTTTCAGGCAAAAGGGAAAATGCGGCTATGGCTCTTTTTTACACCAATATTTCGCGCAACGAGGGGATGAACGCTGTAATTTCTGCCTCGGGAGCGATCGACAGATCACCCTGCGGAGCCGGTACAGGTGCAAAGATGGCACTTTTGCACTACAATAAATTGCTTGAGCCAAATGAGGTTTATACCAACAAAGGGGTAACCGGCACCGTAATGTGGGGTTTCTTGTCGGGTGAGAAAAAGGAGAAAGGCTTGACCCTGGTAACCCCCCATATAAGTTCTGAGGCTTTTGTAACGGGTTTTCATCAGTTTGCCGTTGACTGCAGGGACAACCTTAACCCTTTTCTTATATAGAGGGTCAAAGAGGCTGCAAAATAATGCTGCACCTTTTGTCAGTCAGCCACTTCCGGCAGAAGCCTGATGCATTTTTCTCAGTCAGCCATCTTTTCGGCAGAAGCCTGATGCATTTTTCTCAGTCAGCCACCTTCTCGTGGGAAACTTCCTGCATCTGCTTTTCAGGTTCTTTTTTCAGAGTCAGCAGTTTGAAATAGTCGAAAGCTCCCACTTTGCGTTCGTCAACAACCTCGAACCGGTCCAGGGATTTGATGTCTTTAATCTTAAAGTAAGAGGACAGCTTAAAGTGGTGGGAAAACCTGTTGAAAAACTTGTCAAGATATTTCATCCCGTTGTCGGGTGTTTCATGGTTTAAAATAAAAAGTAATCCGTCCTCTTTCAGCACCCTGTAGCTTTCCTCTATCATCCTGTCGGGGTTTTCGGTTACGGCAATTACGTGGCACAAGACCACATAATCAAAAAGATTGTCTTCAAACTCGAGCTTTTCCCCGTTCATTACTTTCAGATCAACATTGGTGTATTTTTCTCTCTTTTTTGCTACCTGAATGGATTTGTCTGAAACATCTATGCCCTGAATCTCGTGGTTTCTGTACTGGGGGATATGCGAACCTGTTCCAATTCCAACATCCAGAAGATTTCCCTTAGGCAGGGAATTGATAAATTCTACAAGTACTTTCTTCTGTGGTTTTAAAAAAAGATCTACAAGGGGATATACTGTTACGCAATTGTCATAAAACTTTTTTACTTCCATCATAAGTTGTGGATGTTTGTAAATTATTTTATTATTCTTTTTAAACGATAAAAAAGAATTCTTATTCCGTTAGGAATCAAGAAAGTGCTTTTGTATAAACTATGCAAATATCGTAAAAAATTGTGAAAATAAAAAAAGTGCATTCGCGGTGTTTCAGCAAATGCACTTTCTGCTTACGGACGGCCTGCTGGCGGCAGCCTTGTGTGAATTTGGGTTTATTCAGATGAAAGCCCCATTAGCTAAAGCTTACAAAAAGATATGCAGAAAGCATGGGGTTTACATCGGACTTTTTCCTCAGCCGCCTGCTTAAGGCACCTTATTCAGATGAAAAACTTTTGCTTCTTTCGATTGACTGCAGTGCCAGGTAGTTGTCGCCAAACTTTTTGAGGTTCTCCATCTCATCGTCAAACCTCTCAAAATGCTCTTCTTCATCTTCAACGAGCCTCTCAAAGAGTTTTTTTGTTACAGAGTCGTTGTTCTGGGAGCTGAGGTTTGCCCAGTTATTGTAATCTTCAGCTGCCTGGGTTTCCATTTTTGCAGCCATCTCCAGCATAGATTTTACATCATGCACCTTTTCAACGTTGGCTGAAAGTGTCATATCAACTTCCCCTTCAAGAAACAACACCCTCTCGGCAAGATGTTCGACATGCATCATTTCATCGACTGCAATTTTTTTGAAAAGTTTTGCCAGAAGGTCATAACCCTGGTCATCGCAATGAAAATGAAAATACATGTATTGGTGAACAGCCGACAGTTCGTCTCCTATTCCTTTGTTTAACAGATCAATACTTTTTTGTTTGTCCATATGAGTACAATTTTTGATTATTTATTATGTGGTATTAAAAATTTAATTTAAAGAACATAAAAATAGGGTTAATTGTTCACTGTGCAAAACAAAATAATTTTCAGTATTTTGCAGGCACCCCTTCCTCAGGGATAGAGTTCAGTATAAATTCGCGCACATGCTGGTTGGAGGTTTCAAGATCTTCATGGCGCAGATACATCATATGCCCGCTTCTGTAACCTTCAAACCGCATCCTGTCTGAAAGCCTTCCGGAGGGGTCCATATTCCACATGGTGTATTTTGCACTGAAATAGTCGGTTGCCCCGTCGTAGTAGCCTGCTTGCACCATCATGTGAAGGAAAGGGTTTTCTGCCATTGCATGGCGAAGGTTTTCGCCCGTGCGGTCACCGCTGCGATCCCACGGATGCACTCTTCCGCCTATCTGCCAGTACTGCAGGTCGGTTTCATAGTCGAGTTGTTCTCTGAGGTAATGGTTTATCGCAGGGGCAAAGCTGTGATTCCAGGAGGCCATTTCGGCTGCAAAATCATATCGCTCGCCCGCGTCTTTTCTGTCTATTCCCTTGTATCTCGAGTCGAGCCTTCCGATTGTGTAACCTCTGTCACGCAAAAGCTCTTTCCAGAAATAGGATGTTGGAACAGCCAGATTGTGATTTGTGACAACCTTTTCGGAAAGGCCGGAATAACGGGAAACCTGTTTTGCAATCTCTTCCCGTCTCTCTTCATCTATAGAGCCGCCTCGTGCAAGGGCCGGGATAAACTCTTCAATCGTGAAATCCTCAACCTCGGGGAGAAAATCATAAAGATCCTGATTTTGCATATCACTGTCGAGAGCCTCATGATACCATGCCGTTGCTGCATAGTAGGGCAGGGAAAGTGCCTCCCTTACCGGTCCGTCGCGATCAATACCCAGTCCGGTTGGAGATACCAGTATAACCCCGTTCAGAAACATGTGATGCGATCCCTGCAGTCTTCTTGCCATACCTGCTACCCTGGTGGTCCCGTAGCTTTCGCCTATAAGGTACTTGGGTGAGATCCACCGGTCATTTCTTGAAACAAAAGCGTCGATCCATTCTGAAAGGTATGCAATGTCGGCATTTACACCGAAAAATTCGTCCCTGCTCACATCTTCGTCCACTATCCTCGAAAATCCTGTATTTACAGGGTCAACATAGACTATGTCGGCCACATCCAGTACCGAGTGATTATTCTCTACCACTCCGTAGGGCTGGATGGGGTAGCCTTCCTCGTCTATTTTGAGGAAGCGCGGACTGGTATATCCAAGATGCATCCAGACTGAGGATGAGCCTGGTCCGCCGTTAAATGAAAACATAATGGGCCGCCTGCTCTTGTCGTCAACATCTGTCCTTTCATAATAGACGTAAAAGACACTGGCTATGGGGTTGCCGTCATCATCCCACACCGGTTGAGTACCGGCAGTTGCGTTGTAGGGTATCCGCTCCCCGTTTATTGTAACTTCATGGGAGGTTGTAACCGATTCGTCGATCTTGATTTCACGCTCCTGGCCTTTAAGAGGCAATAAGCTAACGGTGAAAAAAACGGCCGCAATGACTGACAGCCCGGGCAAAACTCTTTTGAAAAGTGTAAGCATGATAAATACATTTAGGTTATGAATAGATTTATGCTTTAAAATTAAAAAAATATAAATACAAATAACCCACATAATGCTGATTTAAAAAATTATTATGTTGTTCGCTTCAAGTTTTGTAATATTGCCTTAAAATCAAAATAAATCTCTATATGCTGGATACTATATTTAACCACAGAACAATACGAAAGTATAAAAGCACTCCGATAGAGGATTCTGTTCTGGAGGAAATTCTGAAAGCGGGCACCAGGGCTTCCACAACCGGAAATACACAGGTTTACAGCATGGTTGTGACAAAAGAGAAAGAGTTGAAGGAAAAGCTCTGGGAAACTCAGTTTAAGCAGGACATGGTAAAAGAGGCGCCGGTTGTGATCACATTTTGTGCAGATGTTAACCGGTACACAAAGTGGTGCCAATATCGTAAAGCGGATCCCCACTACCACAATTTCCTGTGGTTTTTCACCGCCTCAATAGATGCATTGCTGGCCTCGCAAAATGTAGCGCTGGCAGCTGAGGCAAATGGACTTGGCATTTGTTATATGGGCCCCACCATTTATTTGGCACGCAAAATAATTGATGTGCTCGACCTGCCAAAAGGAGTTGTACCGGTGGCGACACTTGTTGTCGGTTACCCTGATGAGGATCCCCCATTGACCGACCGTCTTCCCCTTGAAGGTGTTGTTCATTATGAAACCTACAAAGATTATACAAAAGAGGATATTGACCGTATATATGCCGAAAAGGAAGCAATGGAGGAGACCAGGGAGCTTTTGGAGATCAACCAAAAGGAGACTCTGGCACAGATTTTCACCGACAACCGATACAAAAAGGATGACAACCTCCATTTTTCAAGGGAGCTGCTTGATGTTTTAAGGCAACAGGGGTTTATGGATCATGAAAAGGAAGAAGACCGGTAGCTCAGGGGACTGAACGGCCACTATGATATTCAGGTTCTTGTGGTTTTACAGGATTTAAAATATTTAGTTAATCGTTAAACCTTCTTGAATATGGAAAAAGTGCGGTGGAGCCTGAAAGGGAAAAGAGCCCTTGTAACGGGTGCAACAAAAGGTATAGGACTTGCTGTTGCAAGGGAGCTCTGCTCATTGGGGGCTGATGTGTGTGTTGTTGCCAGGAATAGCGGTGAGATTGATGCCACGGTGAAAGAACTTGGCCAAAAGCCTTCAGCCGGTCAGTCGACCGCTTCAGGGGCATGGGGGACTGTCTGCGATGTAACCGAAAGGGAGCAAAGAGAGTCGCTTTATGAGGAGGTTTCTGAAAAATGGGGAGGTCTCGACATTCTGGTTAACAATGCCGGGATGAACATCCGCAAAAAAACGGTCGAATACACCGAAAACGAGTACAATTTACTGATGGAGACCAATCTGCATTCGGTATACTCTATGTCCCGTTTGTTTTACCCTTTGCTTAAAAGTTCAGCAGGTTGCGTGGTCAATATCAGTTCGGTCGCAGGTACAAAGTTTGTTCGTTCGGGAGTAGTTTACGGTATGACAAAAGCCTCACTGGATCATATGACAAGGTATCTTGGAGTTGAATGGGCAGGTGAGAGGATAAGGGTCAACGGGGTTGCACCATGGTATATCCGGACTCCTCTGGTTGAGGGTGTTTTAAGTGACGGCAGTTATATGAAGGAGGTTATCTCGCGTACCCCTGCCCGAAGGATCGGCGAGCCCTGGGAAGTTGCCTCGGTCGTGGCCTTTTTGTGTATGCCTGCCTCGGCCTATATCGTGGGACAAACCATTTATGTTGACGGGGGCTTTTCCGTTTATGGCTTTTAGTTTATATAAATGCCTTTTATATTTTAACGGCCGGTTATGAACTGGGATTCAGCGCTTGAAGATTTCAAGGTTTTTATCCGCCTGGAAAAATCCCTGTCGGAAAACTCCCTTGGTGCCTACTTGTCGGATGTAGAAAAATTCCGCTCTTTTATGGAGGTCCATTACACGGGTGTAAAGCCCGCGGATGTGGAGCTGCAGCATCTGCGTGAATTTTTGAACTGGCTTTCTTCACACGGCATCGGCGCGCGCTCTCAGGCTCGCATCATTTCGGGCATCAGGGCTTTTTTTAAATCCCTTCTTTTAAACGATGCGATAGCCTCCGATCCCACAAAGCTGCTTGATCTGCCCAGGCTGGGCAGGAAGCTTCCCCAGGTTCTCTCGGTCCACGAGATTGAAAAAATGCTCGAGTCCATAGATATGAGCAAACCACTGGCCTCCCGAAATAAAGCTATTATAGAGATTATGTATGGATGCGGGTTGAGGGTTTCGGAGGTGGTGCAACTTAAAATAACTGATCTGCGGCTTAAACAGGGTTTTGTTAAAATTACCGGAAAAGGGGAGAAGCAACGTCTTGTGCCGATAGGGAGTAAGGCAGCTCACAGGGTTGAGCTTTACCTTGAAGAAAGGAAAGATTTTCGTCCTGTAAAAGGTCACGAAGATACCCTGTTTTTGAACAGGCGGGGCGGTGGACTAACACGTGTGACAATCTTTAATATTGTTAAGGATTTGGCCGGGGGAGCTGGAATAAACAAAGCCATCTCTCCCCATACCTTCAGGCATTCCTTTGCCACTCACCTGATAGACGGAGGCGCCGATCTGCGGGCTGTTCAGGAGATGCTCGGACACGAGTCCATACTTACTACAGAAATATATACTCATCTTGACCGCGATTATTTAAGGGATGTGATTATTAGGTTTCATCCGCGATCCTGAAAAAGTTAGTACTGCCACTTTTTACACATAATTATTGCCGGTTATGGGCATTTTGGCAGAGTATGCCTTTGTGGCAAAAATTTTGCATGTGGCAAAATAAAAGAGGAGTAAATCTGTTTATATAATTTTAATAAAACACTATATTAATATAAAGATAAAATGCCTACAATCTGGATTATTTTTTTCGTGGTTATATTGCTAAGCTGGCTGGTAAACAATCAGCTCAAGAGCCGCTTTAAGAAGTACTCTCAAATAGCGATGAATAATGGTATGACCGGAAAGGAAGTTGCCGAAAAGATGTTGTCTGACAATGGTATATATGATGTTGAGGTGGGTTCGGTTCAGGGTGAGCTGACCGATCATTACAACCCCCTTAACAAAAAGGTAAACCTCAGCCGCGGTGTTTACAACAGCAAAAGTGTTGCCGCCGCCGCCATTGCAGCACACGAATGCGGTCATGCCCTTCAGCATGCACATGAGTACAGTTTTCTGAAAATGAGATCGGCTCTTGTGCCGGTTGTTACCGCCACATCAAAATGGATGCATTGGGTTTTGCTTGCCGGCATTATACTTGTTGAAAGTTTTCCCGGTCTGCTGCTGGCCGGAATAATCATGTTTGCAATTACAACACTTTTCAGCTTTATTACATTGCCCGTGGAGATCAACGCCAGTCAGCGCGCCCTTGCATGGCTGAATAAAAGCAATATAACCACAAATTCAACTCATCCCTATGCAAAGGATGCGTTGAAGTGGGCTTCTTATACATATGTGATTGCCGCTTTGGGCTCACTGGCAGCACTGCTTTACTATGTATCCATATTCATGGGAAGGCGTTAGCCGTTTACTGTAGAGTGGTTACGACTGTGTTTGACATTATGCCGCGAAACTGAAGTATTGTTAAAATATTGCAGGAGGGAGTATGGAGTTCAAGAATTATTACACAATTCTGGGTGTTGACAGAAATGCTACACAGGAGGAGATAAAAAAGGCATACCAGAGGCTGGCGCACCTTTATCACCCTGACAAGAACAGAGGTGATGAGGCTGCAAAGGGGAAATTCATTGAAATGCAGGAAGCCTATGAGGTTCTCAAAGACAGGAAAAAAAGGAGAAAGTATGACAGGATGCTGGATGAGAGATCTCAGGGCCGCGGCAGAATACGCGAGAAGATGCAGTTCACCGAAGGACCGCTGAGCTCCCGTATAGATTCAATATTTTCAGATTTTTTCAGGTCCTTTTTTTCAGATTTCCCCGGGCAAAGGAGCAGTGGCAGAAGAAGGGATTCGGGCGATGGTTCCGATCATATTCATTATGACGATCTGCTGAAGTGATTAAAAGGGAGGTTTCATGGAATACAAGGATTATTATAAAATATTAGGAGTTGATAAATCTGCCTCTCAGGATGAAATAAAGAAAGCTTACCGTAAGCTTGCCCAAAAGTATCATCCTGACAGGAATCCGGGTGACAGGAATGCAGAGTCAAAGTTCAAGGAGATAAATGAGGCTTACGAAGTTCTCGGTGATCCGGAAAAGAGGAAGAAGTACGATCAGGTGGGCTCCGACTGGAAACAATATCAGCATGCCGAAGGATTTAATTTTGAAGATTTTGCAAAATCTTCAAAATTTGGCGGAAGGGATTTTGGATTCAGCTTCGGTGACTTTGAAGATATTTTCGGAGGCTCTGATTTTTCCGAATTTTTCAACTATTTTTTCGGAGGTGCAGCCTCTTCCGGGGGGTCATCGGCCGGAACCCGGGAATCTGCTTTTCAGCGTGCCGGAAAGGGACGCGATTACGAACATGAGCTGCGTATTTCCCTTGAAGAGGCATATCATGGTACTACCAGAATAATAAATGTGCACAATGAGAGGCTTAAGGTGAAGATCGAGCCGGGCACCCCTGAAGGAAGAAAACTCAGAATGAAAGGCAAGGGTGAGCGTGTTTCCGGAAGGGGGCAAAGCGGCGACCTGTTTTTGAAAATAGTTTATGAACCCCACCATATTTTCAAATGCAAAGGAAAAGATCTGCACTGTGAAGTAGCGGTTGATGTGTTCACAGCAATGGCCGGTGGTGAGGCGCCGGTTCCGACGCTCAAGGGAACCACAACAATGAGGATACCGGCCGGCACCGACGGGGGCAAAATACTGAGACTTAAAGGACTCGGTATGCCTGCGGAAAAAGGCGGTGAGCCGGCGGGCGACCTTTATGCAAAGGTAAAGCTTACCGTGCCGAAAAACCTCTCAAAAGAGGACAGGGATGTAGTGAAAAAGCTTTCTGAAAAATACGGCAAATCCTGATATTTTTCCGTACTTACTGTTTTTACCTTTCACGGGCTGGCAGGGGTTAGTTTCTTTATTATCCCCGGGCCCGTTGGTTTTTCCATTGTGATTTTTTACTCAAGCCCGGTTTTGAATTTTTCCCCACTCCGGTGGTTTTGCATTGGTATAATTCTTCGCGAAGTAACTTTTTCCCCTTTCGGTCGTCTTAGAATTAAAAGTTGTGTTCAAAAACGTGCACTGCAGTTTTAAAAACGCACACTTTAGCAATTGCTTTATTTAGTCTTGTGTGTTGATATGTAGTTGTTTAGAAACATTGGCACAATAAATGCAATAATATTAAATATCCAACTATTAAATCAAATTTTTCATATAATGAGAGTAGATTTAAAACAGAATGAGATGGTTGTCAAGGCCGGCAATTCGAACCGGTTTTGGGAGGACGGTCTGATTGAGGGAAAATTCATCGTTACAAATCAGCGTATTTATTTTAAGGCTTTTAACGGGCATGAAGGCAAATTTGACCTGGAAGTCACCCCTGAGCAGCTCAGAGAGGTCCATTTTTTCAATACCGGTTTTTTCTCGCGCGATGGATTGAACCTGATTCTCAAAAGCGGTGAGCAACACAGGTTCAGGGTAAAAAAACGGAACGATTTCGGTGAGCTTATAAATAAAATGTACTGAAAACAATCTGACTTCCCGTTGCTCAGTATCTGCTGCCGGGGCTTATAAGCACCAGGCGGTGGTATTGTTAAGGCTTTTTTGTTGAAAGCTGCCCGCAGGCGGCAGAAATATCCCTTCCCCTGGAGCGCCTGATTGTGACGGGGATACCTTTTGAGCTAAGGGCTTCTTTGAAATCCTGCATTTGTTCCGGACCGGCTTCCTGAAAACGGGAGCCCGGGACGGGGTGGCAGGGGATGAGATTAACCCTGCATTTTAGTCCATTAAGCACCTTTGCCAATTCCGCGGCGTGATCGCGAGAGTGGTTAATTCCGCGGAAGATGACATACTCAATGGAAACCCTGCGCTGGTTTTCAAAGTCGAACGAGCGTATCTCCTTCAGCAGTTTTTTGAAGGGATGGTGTTTTTCAACCGGCATTATTTTGAGCCTTTCATCTTCGAAAGGGGAATGTAGACTGATAGCCAGGCGGCAGTTACTTTTTTTAAGCAGCTCACCCATCTGAGGCATTATACCTATTGTCGATACGGTGATCCTTCTCGGGCTCATTCCATAACCCCAGGCGGAGGTGAGAATGTCCAGGCTTTTGAGAACTTCCCCGGGATTGTCAAGAGGCTCGCCCATCCCCATGTAAACTATGTTGGTAACCTCTTCCTTTTCGGGTAAAGAGGCAAGCTGGTTTAGGATCTCCCCTGCCGTTAGATTGCCCCTGAAACCCTGACTGCCTGTCATGCAAAATCCGCACCCCCATTTGCACCCTACCTGTGTGGAGATACAAACTGTTTTTCGCCTTTGTTCGGGTATGTATACAGTTTCAACATATTCTGCGTTGGATACCGGGAAAAGATATTTTTTTGCACCGTCAGCCGATATGTTCTCCTTACTCCAGGGGACCGTTCCCGGCGCGAATTTCTTTTTCAGCTCATTTCTGAACTTTTTTGACAGGTTGGTCATACCATCAGGCGAGCTGACATTCTTTTTGTAAAGCCATTCTGCAATTTGCCGGGCCGAATATGCGGGCATTCCCAAATCTTTTACCACCCCGAGCAGCTCGTTGTAAGTTTTTCCGAAAAGAGGCTCCCTGATTGTCATAATCGTTTGAACTTAATTTTACCGCAAATGAACATAAAATTTTTCTTTTTTTTAATTTTGCAACATAGCCATTTAAAACACTGGCAATAATTTTACGGAAAACATCAATATGTGCAGCTTTATTGCAAAACTTCCGGTAAATATCTACAAATTCCTTTATATTAATATAAAGAGAAGAGACCCCTACTTTTACCTCTGATATTCAGGCCGGCAAGGCCTATGTTTTGAACATTCTGCAAGAATTATCTTTTCAACTATTTTATATTAAAAAATTTAAATATTTGTCTTTCAATATGGAACTTCCTTTTTCTGAATCATATAAAATAAAAGTAGTGGAGCCTCTGAGACGAAGCACCCGTGATGAACGTGAAAAGTGGATCAGGGAGGCCCACTATAATCTTTTCAACCTGCAAAGTTATCAGGTATTCATTGATTTGCTCACCGATTCAGGCACCGGCGCCATGAGCGACCGTCAGTGGTCGGCCATGATGGTGGGAGATGAAAGCTATGCCGGAGCATCAAGTTATTACAAGCTTAAGGAGACGGTTGGGGAAATAACCGGGTTTGATTATTTTTTGCCTACCCACCAGGGACGTGCCGCTGAAAATGTACTTTTTTCAGCTCTTGTAAGCGAAGGCGACATTGTTCCGGGAAACACCCATTTCGATACCACTAAAGGCCATATAGAATACCGGAGGGCAAGGGCGGTGGACTGCACGATAGATGAGGCTTTTGACACTGAATCGGAGCACCCTTTCAAAGGAAACATTGATACCGGTAAGCTGGAAAAAGTGCTGAAGGAGAATCCGCGCGATAAAATCCCATTTGTGGTTGTTACCGTAACCTGCAACAGCTCGGGCGGACAGCCGGTTTCAATGAATAATCTGAAAGAGGTGAAAGCCCTGGCCGAAAAATATGGTGTAATGATTGTTTTTGATGCGGCACGCTTTGCCGAAAATGCATACTTCATAAAGCTGAAGGAGAAGGGGTACGAAAATAAAAGTATCAGGGAGATTGTAAGGGAAATGTTCTCCCATGCGGATGCAATGACAATGAGCTGCAAAAAGGACGGTGTTGTCAATATGGGCGGGTTTATCGGCATGAGAGACGAGGAGCTTTTCCATAAAGCCGGGGTTTATAATATCCTTTTTGAAGGTTTTCTTACTTACGGGGGGATGACGGGCCGCGATATGAATGCACTGGCTCAGGGACTTGTTGAGGTTACCGGGTTCGATTACCTTCAGACCCGGATTGAACAGGTGGCCTGTCTCGGCAAAAAGCTCAGGGAGTACAATATTCCCGTACAGGTACCTTTCGGCGGGCATGCAATTTTTGTTGATGCCAAAAAGTTATTGCCCCATATTCCCAAAGAGCGTTTTATTGCCCAGACCCTGGCCGTTGAATTGTACCTGGAGGCGGGGGTCAGGGGAGTCGAAATCGGTACGCTTTTGGCCGACCGGGACCCCGAAACACGCGAGAACCGGTATCCCAGACTGGAGTTGGTGAGACTGGCCATTCCCCGCAGGGTTTACACCAACAATCATATGGATGTGGTGGCCGCGGCAGTGAAAAATGTATATGACAGGAGGGAGAAAATTGGCGATGGACTGGAAATTGTGAAAGAGGCGCCAATAATGCGCCATTTTACAGTTAAGCTTAAAAGAGCTGAACGGTAAAAGCTTTCAGGTTCCCCGAGTTAATTAAATTTTTTCCGGATAATAAACGGGCTTCCGGGTTATTACCCGGCAACCGGACTTCCGGATTTTTTCCGCATCGGACTTGACAATGGTATGGCAATAAAAAACACCGCCACGGGTGGTATTTATTTTCCGCGGCGGTTTTTAATTTTTTATCTCACCAAATCGGTGTATATCACCGGGTTGGTGTTAAATTTTTCTAGTTCTGTAAAAAGCCCTCTTCTTTCAGGGCATTTTCAATTGCTTTGCTGAAGTCGCTCAAATCTCCCGGAACCCTTGAGGTTATCAGGTTGCGGTCAACCACCACAGACTCGTCAAGGTAAGTTGCACCTGCCTCTTCAATCTCTTCCTGAATGCCTCCTACCCCGGTGCATTCAAAACCTTCAAGCACACCGGCCGTTACAAGAACCTGAGGTCCGTGGCATATTCCGGCAACCGGTTTCCCGGATTCAAAAAACTCCCTTGTAAAGGCCACAACATCCTCATTTTCCCTGAGAGCCTCCGGAGCCTCTCCGCCGGGAAGTATAAGAGCATCAAAGTAATCCACTGTTACCTCGTCTATTCCCATGTCTATCCTGATCGTGAACTCACTGTTGTAGGCCTGTACCGTTCCCGTTTGCGGTCCGATCACAGTGAGAAGGGCACCCCTGTTAGCCAGGTAGCCCATCGGCATAAATGCTTCACCGTCATGGAAACCTTCTGTTACCAGTACGGCAACATTCGGGCGCTCATCAACCTCGGGATCGGGCTCAGGCGCTTCGCATGCATTAAGCATAAAAACAGCGGCAGCAACAATAAGCGGCAGAACAAATCTTTTTTTAATCATAAGTTTGAGGTTTTAGGTTAGAATTTGTGAAGTGCATATATATATATATTCCTCTGTTGCAAGCTGTTAATGAAAACAATTTATTTCATTAAACGGTGGAACCCTCATGTTTTATTATCCAGAGACGCATGTTTATTGAGCTAACTATCAAATTTTTCCGCGTTACTGATTTTGTCCGCCGGGAATATTTACCTTGACAGAACAAGCAGTGCGCGAAACATCTGGAAGCCGTCTATCAGATCGTCTTTTGTAAAGTTTACACTGCGCGGACCGCTTCTCTCAACTCCGGGTACCAGCTCAGCTCCCTGGGCCTGGCAGCTTCTGAGAAAATCAATATCAAATACGTAGGGAGAGGTCAGGGAGAATACTTCCATATCTGAAAGCTGCTCGAGAGAAGTGCGTGTCTTTTCTTTTATAAGCTCCTGTGCTTTTGAAGGGACAAGTGTGTTGGCAGCATAGCGCCCGATCCCTTTTTTAACCTCTGCCGTAACTATTTGATCGCCGAGTGTTTCCCTTGCCTGACGGCAGGCCTCCTCGTCACCTGCAATCATAGCTACCGGCACTCCGTAGTATCCGCCTACAAGTGCATTCATTTCGCCTTCCCCGAGCTCAACTCCGTTAACCTTTACCGAATACACGGAAGCCCCGGAGTAGGTGTGGTCCAGTACACCGTCGATCGACCCTGCCCTGGCATGATAACCGATAAATATTATGGCGTCAAAAGTTTCGTCAATGCCTTCCATCATGCTAAGGGGCTTGGGACTTCCGGTAATGAGCCTTGCTTCGGGGTGAAGGTCAGATGCGATAATGTTACGCATGCTCCCGTGGGAATCGTTAACCACTATTTCGGTGGCACCGGCTTCCAATGCTCCCTCTATGGCGGCGTTGGCTTCTTCTGTGGTCCACCTGCGCGCCAACGAATAATCGCTTCCGCCTGCCGATACCTGGTCGCCGTGCACCACTCCGGCAACGCCTTCCATGTCTACCGAAATATAAACCTTAAGGCCGTCAGCATAAAGGTTGCCCGATGCAAAAAGCATCAGCGACAATGTCAGAACAAAAAGTGTTGAAAAGATCTTTCTCATAAGTTTAAAATTTTAGGTTTACAAATTATTTTGAAATTGAGCCGGTTAGATTTGAAATGTAACTTGCCGGCCCTGTGGAAATTGCCACAAAACAGTGATATAAATATACTAAAATATTGAACACTGAAACTGTTTATCCCGATTTTTTAGCGACCTGATTTGGGGGCGGGGAGTTAAGCATCTTCCAGTGCTCTTGTGAGAACTGCTCAAGGCTCTCCAGCTTCAGGTCTGCAATGCAGTATTTGGGGTTTTCTGTTTCGCCGGATTCGGGTACAGCAACGGTTTTCATCTTTGCAGCCTTTGCAGCTATTAGTCCGTTAACCGAATCTTCAACCGCCAGGCACCTTTCAGGTTTTTTCCCCAGCTGTTTTGCAGCCGAAATGAAAACCGCGGGATGAGGCTTCCCGTATTCTTCATGGACAGCCGAGTTTACAGCAAGGAACTCCTTTTCAAGTCCGAGCTTTTCCAGCACAGCCGATATGATGGCGGGAGATGAAGAAGAGGCCAGTCCTTTTGGCACCCCTTTTTGGTTGAGAAAATCAATAACATTGTAAACACCCGGCAGGGGTTCGCCTTTTTCAATGATCAGCCGGGTGACCTTTTGGTCAACTTCTTCGGCTATCTCCCCGATAGTTATCCCGTCCCACGGGTAAAGGCTGTACCAGTGCCTGACCACTTCCCTGATTGGCAGTCCGGCCGTTTCAATGCACATTTTTGTTGTAAGCTCAATTCCGACCTTTTTGAAGATCTCTTTTTCGGCTTCGCGCCACAATGGCTCCGAGTCTATCAGGACCCCGTCCATGTCAAAAATAACAGCTTCGATCATATTAATATTTTTAAGGCTTTCAAATATAACAATTTGTTTTGCCCTTTCAGAGGGGAAGAGATAACGGATGTATAAAAATTTTTGGTTTGGATGGACTCCCTTACTGGCCGTTGACTGGCCATCCGGAATAATTATCCTGAATTTTTTACGGCAGGGAAATTTGGCTGTGGATTTTTAATGGGTAATTTTAAGCAAAATTATGCCCTTTATGAGCAATCTTATAATTTACAAAGCTTCAGCAGGATCGGGGAAAACCTTCAAACTCACAGAGGAGTTCCTCAAGCTTGCCCTTACGGGAGATTTTCGCCGCATCCTTGCGGTTACTTTCACAAACAAGGCAACCGCCGAAATGAAGACACGTATAGTTGAGCAGCTTTCACTGCTCTCCTCCGGCGGGGAATCACCTTATTTAAGTGCGCTGGTAAAGGAGACCGGAACCGGTGAGGCAAAGGTCAGGGAAAAAGCCCGGGAGGTACTCAATGATATACTCCAGGGTTTTTCACGATTTTCGGTAGGGACTATCGACAGCTTTTTTCAGCGGATAATACGGGCTTTTGCAAGGGAGATATCACTTGAATCGGGCTTTGAGCTGGAGGTTGACAATATGCCTGTGCTTGAGAGGGCGATTGACCGTATGTTCCTTGAGGCAACTGAAAACAGGGAGCTTCTTGGCTGGCTTATTGACTTTGCGGGTGCAAAGATGAGTGAGGGGGCCTCGTGGAACTTTCAAAATGATGTAAAAAACCTCGGGCACTGCATATTCAGTGAAAACTACCAGCAATTCAGCGGCAGGCTTGCAGACAAGCTATCCGACAGGAAGTTCATGGACTCCTACAGGGAATCGCTTTTTGCAATAAAAAGCGGGTTTGAGAAAAAGATGAAGGAAAAAGGCGACAGGGCACTTGGTATCATTGAAATAAAGGGGCTTGCGGTAGCCGACTTTTTGTACGGGCGTAACGGGGTGGCCGGCTATTTTGTGAATCTTTCAAAAGGGAAAAAATATGCTCCCCACAGCAGGGCACTGGCCGCATTGGATGAGCCGGAAAACTGGCATTCCAAAAGTTCCTCCCTGAAGGCTGAAATAACCGGTGCTTTTAATGACGGGCTCAATGACTGCCTCAGGGAGGCCGTGGAGACATACCGGCAGGAGTATCCGTCGTATGTGACAGCTCATCTGGTGCTGAATTATATATATACGCTGGGTATTATGACCGACCTTGCTTCTCATGCAAGGGATTATGCCTCGGAGAACAATGTATTCCTGCTTTCCGATGTGCCCTCGCTGCTAAGCGGAATAATTGGCGGGAATGATTCTCCCTTTGTATATGAGAAGACCGGTAGCTTTTACAAGCACTTTATGATAGATGAATTTCAGGATACATCAAGAGTTCAGTGGAATAATTTTTCCCCGCTTATTCTCAACAGTCTCTCGGAAGAGAAACGCAATGTGCTGGTAGGGGACGTGAAGCAGTCCATTTACCGCTGGCGTAACGGTGACTGGAAAATACTGGCCCGTGAGGTGCAGCAGCAGTTTTCCCCTTTTTCCCCCCGTATCGAGCCGCTTAAGGTGAACCGGCGCAGCTGCCCGAACATAGTGGAATTTAACAACCGCTTCTTCGGAATCGCTTCTTCGCTGATGGAGAACCAGTTCATGTCAGAGTGTGAGGGTGCACATTTAAGCGCTGATTTTGCAAGTCAAACCGGGGAAATGATAACGGGAGCTTACACCGGTCATGAGCAGCATATGTCGGAGGATTGTGGGGGGAAACAGGGGTGTGTAAGTGTGCAGTTTGTGGATGCCCCCCGGGGGTCTTCCTGGCGCGAGAGGGTTAATTCAGGTTTGCCGGAATTGATAGAGCGGCTGATTGCCAAGGGGTACCACCTGAAAGATATTGCAGTGCTGGTTCGAAACAACAGTGACGGACGGGAGGTTGCCTCTACTTTGCTTGAATGGGGTGCCGGTTGCGAAAAGCCTGATATATCAGGCAGGGATTCCTCTAAAACAGAGGGAGAGAGAAAACGGCTTGATTTTATATCCGATGAGTTCCTTTTGCTCAATGAGTCTGTTTCGGTGAGATTTCTCACAGCCGTCCTTTCTTATCTTGACAATCCCTCAGACAGTGTGAGCAAAGCGCTTATGGTTAATGAATACTACAGGTATATAAGGGAGGCGGATGATTCTTTGGATCTTCACCGTCTGTTTTCATCGGCTTCCTCTGGCTCCACCGATGAATGGGAGGCTTTTTTACCTTCCGGCTTTACCCGGGAACGTCAAAGACTAAGGCAAATGCCTCTTTATGAGCTGACAGAGGAGTTGATATCCCTTTTCGGGTTGGATCAGTTGCAGGGGGAGATACCCTATCTGACCGCTTTTCAGGATGCTGTTCTGCGATTTTCTTCCAGGGAGGCGGCAGGTATTCACTCTTTTCTCCGGTGGTGGGAGGAGAACGGTCATAAGGAATCGGTAAGCGGCAGCGACAGTCAGGATGCCGTTCGAATCATGACAATTCACAAGGCAAAGGGACTGCAATTCAGGGTTGTGCTGCTGCCTTACTGCGACTGGTACACTGATCATAACCCTAATCATGAGAACATTGTATGGTGCAGGCCTGCCGGGGAGCCGTTCAACCGGCTTGAGCTTGTGCCTGTGAGATATAAAAAGGAGATGGCCTCAAGCTTATTTGCAGGGGAGTATTTTGCCGAAAAGATGCAGGTTTATGTTGACAACCTGAATCTTCTCTATGTTGCCTTCACCCGTGCGCAGGAGGAGCTTCACCTGTTTGCCCCTTCACCTTCAAGGGAAAAGATAAAAAAGGAGGGGATCAAAAAAGTCCCGGATCTTATATTGAGGACTACAGAAGACTCGGGTGATATGAAAAGGGAGGATCCCCCGAAAGGTTTTACCGTTGGAGCTTTTTCAGAAGCAGGGGAACGGGAAGCGGAGAAAACCGAAGATGAGCTGATGTTATCTTCCTATCCTTCTGCGTCTTACCACGGGAAACTGAGGCTGAGACTGGCAGGTGAGGGGTTTTTCAAAGGTGAGGGGGAGAAAAGAGAGAGTGTGAACACGGGAAAGATAATGCATGAGGCTTTCCGGCATATTGAAACGGCTGCCGATATTGACAGGGCTGTAAACCGTCTATATATTGATGGACTGATCAATTTAGCCCGGTCAAAAGAGCTTCCCCGCAAAATCAGGGAGCTTGTAGCCAATCCCGATGTAGCCGGCTGGTTTGACGGGAGCCGTAAGGTTAAAACTGAAGCGGAAATACTCCTCAGCGGAGGGGGAACAAAGCGGCCCGACAGGGTGATGATTGACGGGGATGAGGCTATTGTGGCCGATTATAAGTTCGGCACCCGGAAACACTCCTCACACTTCAGTCAGGTAAGGGATTATATGCGGCAACTCTCCCGTATGGGGTACCGGAGTGTGAAAGGTTATATCTGGTATGCCCTTCTCGGGGAAACCCATCAGGTTAAGCTGAATGGTGAGGATTAAAAACAGAGGTTTATGAGTGAGCAAAAGATGGATAATGGTAAAATGATTTTCCCGTGGGGCACATCACGCAGGTTTAATGCCTACCCTGATCACCTTCGGGGCATTTTTGGCAGCAGGGTTCAGAAGGTGAGCGTAAATGCAGGGTTTACATGTCCGAACCGCGATGGCACCGTGGGCTACGGGGGGTGCGCCTACTGCAACAACCTTGCTTTTGTTCCCTCTTACTGCAAAGAAACTCTCCCTGTCAAAGAGCAGATAGAGAAAGGGATCGGTTTCCACCGCAGAAGATACAGGCGGGCTCACAAATATATTGCATATTTTCAGTCATATACGAACACCTATTCCGGGGTGGGGAGCTTAAAAAAGCTTTACAGCGAAGCTTTGTCGGTTCCCGGGGTGGTCGGACTGGCCATCGGCACACGCCCGGATTGCATTGATGAGGGGATACTGGATTATTTGCAGGAGCTTTCCGGGAAATATTATATAATTGTTGAATACGGCTTTGAGTCGTGCTATGATCACACTCTTGAGAGGATCAACCGTGGCCATGGTTTTGCCGCATCCCGGGAGGCGGTTATAAAAACCCGGGAACGGGGAATAAGAACGGGTGCGCATATTATATTCGGACTTCCCGGTGAAACAGAGAAGGATATGATAAGGCAGGCAACAATACTTTCAGAGCTTCCGCTTGATACTGTAAAGTTCCGCCAGCTTCAGATAGTCAAAGGCACACCCATGGCCCGGGAATATTTTGAAGACCCCTCAAAGTTCCGGCTTTTCAGGCTTGAGGAGTATCTCGATTTTATGGTGAGTTTCATAGAATTGCTCAACCCTTCATTTGTGGTCGAGAGGATCGCGGGGGAAGTTCCTCCCCGCTACCTGGCCGTTCCGTTAAGATGGGGAGTGAGGAATGAAACGATAGTTGATATGTTCGAAAAAAAGCTTAAAGAGGCAGGCACGTGGCAGGGTAAAAAGTACAGCAATAATTAAAAAGAAATGATATGAACCCTTTTTTAAAAGAAGTTGCACAATATCTCTATGACAATTACGCGCAGAGGCTGGACTCTTGTGCGCTTGTTTTTCCCAACCGCCGGGCGGCGCTTTTCTTTTCCCGTCACTTGTCATCACTTATAGAAAAGCCTGTATGGTCTCCGCGAATTTACACCATCTCGGAGCTGATGGGGGAGCTTTCCGGTATGGAGCAGGCCGATCCGATATTGCTTAATTTCCGCCTTTACAGCATTTACCGGCAGGTTACGGGAAGCCGTGAGAGCTTTGATAAATTTTACGGCTGGGGAGAGGTGCTTTTGTCAGATTTTGATGAGATCGACAAATATATGGTTGATGCCGGGGCGCTTTTTAAGAATGTTGCCGGACTGAAGGAGATAGACAATGTTTTTGATTTTCTCAGTGAAAACCAGCGTGATATAATAAAAAACTTCTGGAAAAACTTTGCCGGTGAATACTCTCAGGAACAGAGAGAATTTTTGTACATCTGGGAGGCGCTTTCCGGTATATATGAAAAGTTTACCGAAAGTCTGGCTTCTTCGAATATTGCCTATGAGGGAATGATGTACAGAAAGGTTGCCGGCGGAATAAAAAAGAGGGAGGAGCCAAAGCTTGAATATGAGAGGTATTTTATTGCCGGCTTCAATGCTTTGACCCCCTGCGAAAAAGAGCTTTTTAAATATTTGCAGAAAAGGGGAAAAGCCGCCTTTTTCTGGGATTATGACCGGTATTATACATCCGGGGGAGATCACCGTGCGGGTCTTTTTATGCGCCAAAACCTGAAGGATTTCCCCCCGGCGGATTTCAGCCATGACCCTGAAAAAATGGCTAAAAGCAATCCGAAGGTGACCGTTGTTTCCGCCCCCGGCAACACTGCCCAGGCTAAACTGACCGGGCTGCTGCCCGGGCTTTTCGGGACCGAAGAGGAGCTTCAGACTGCCGTGGTTTTGCCCGACGAGGAGCTTCTGGTTCCCCTTCTTTCATCTCTTCCCCAAAAAGTCGGGGAAATAAATGTGACAATGGGGTACCCCCTTAAGGATACTGCCGTTTTCAGCTTTATTATGCACCTGCTTTCACTTTCCAAAAATTCCCGGGTAAGGGAAAACAAAACGGAGTTTTACCACAGGGACGTTCTCTCTTTACTGAATCATCCCTGTTTTCGCAGGCACGGCGCAGAGCGGGTAAGGGAAAAAACCGACAGGATAGTCAGGGAGAATATGATTTATGTTGAGCAAAAGGAGCTGGCTGAACCCGGACTGCCGGAGATGGTTTTCCAAAGTACCTCCGGTGTGGGTGAATATATTGACCGGCTGCTCAATATTTTGGTTTTTCTCTCGGAAGGGGAGACCGGGGAGAATGAAGAGGAAGATTCCGGAGGGATCCCCGGCAACGAGATCATTTACCGTTTATATACCGGTGTCAACAGACTGGGAGAGGTGCTGAAGACGGCCGGGATGGAAATTGGTTTTCCCACTTTTGTTAAATTACTTAAAAAAGTGCTTTTCTCAATGCGCATCCCGTTTTACGGCGAGCCTCTTAAAGGTGTTCAGGTTATGGGGGTGCTGGAGACCCGCACACTTGATTTCCGGCATCTAATCTGGCTTTCAATGAACGAGGGAGTTTTTCCTGCAAGATCGCAGTCCTCTTCCTTTATTCCCTATAATTTGCGTAAGGCTTTTGGGTTGCCCCTTGACGAGGATTACGATGCGGTTTATGCCTATTATTTTTACCGGTTACTCCACAGTGCCGAAAAGGTTACCCTTGTTTATAATTCAAGGGGCGATGGACTCTTTACGGGGGAAAAGAGCAGGTTCATCCACCAGCTGAAGCACAATGACCGCTTCAGTGTGGAGGAAAAGGATCTTGCCGTCAGGGTACATCCTGTAACATCAAAACCTGTGGTTATTGAAAAAAGCGATGATATACTCCGACGTCTCCAGGGCTATACATCTAACGCCGCGCGTCCGCATTCCCTTTCCCCCAGCTCTGTAAATACTTACATTGATTGCTCCCTGAAGTTTTATTTCCGGTATGTTGCCGGATTGCCCGAGACTGAAAAAGTCGAGGGGGAGGTTGACCCGGCGCTTTTCGGCAGTTTGCTTCATGATGCGGCATACAGGCTGTATGAGCCCTTTAAGGGGAAGGTGGTTGAAGGCTCCCGTCTTGAGGAAATTGAAAAAGACGATAAGCTTTTGAGCGATACAGTGCGCTATGCTTTTTCAAAAGTGTTTTTCGGTGAAAGGGAATCCAAACCGGAGCCGGAGGGGAGGAATCTTGTAATTTCGCAGGTTTTGCAGAAATACCTCAGGCAGCTGCTTAGGCGTGACAGGGAGCTTGCTCCTTTTACTGTTGTGGGACTTGAGCAGTATTGTACAATGTATCTTGATGCCGGTCAGGGTACCGGCAAGGTTAAGCTGGGAGGGGTGATAGACCGTGTTGACAGGGTGAACGGGGTTGCAAGGGTGGCCGATTACAAAACCGGGGGTGATGATACAGGCTTTAAAGATATTGACTCCCTTTTTGAAGAGGGGGATCCCCGCAGGAACAAAAGTGTTTTTCAGCTTTTTTTGTACTCGCTTATTTACGGGTCTTCGCTTGACGGGGATTACAGGATTTCACCGGCTCTTTACAGGGTAAAAAAGCTTTTCGGCAACGATCCCTTTACCGTGGCAGAAAAAACCGGAAGATCCGCCAGAAAGGAAGTTACTGATTTTTCGCTTTATGCAGGGGATTTTGAAAAAAGGCTAAAGGAGACCCTTTCCGCCTTGTTTGATCCTGCCAAACCCTTTGAGCAGGCGGCTGACACTCAAATATGCTCTTTTTGCCCCTACACAGGCATCTGCCACAGGTAAAAACCCACAATTACCCTTCAATTAAAGGTTTTATAAAAAGGGAAAGTTATGGAGGTTTGACCGCTGGCATTTAAATTCTTTTATCTTTGTCACAACTATTATAATTTAAAATATTCAAGCTATGATAAACAGGCAGTTAACAAACCCGGAAAGCATTGTTGTGGTCGGCGGCTCCAACGATGTTCACAAGCCGGGCGGAAAAGTTTTGAAAAATATTATTGACAGCGGCTACAAAGGCCGCCTTTATGTTGCCAATCCAAAAGAGGATGAGGTCCAGGGGGTTAAAAGTTACCGTGACCTTAATGAGCTTCCCGAAGCCGATTTGGCAATAATGGCCATTGCAGCCAGGCATTGTCCGCAAACGGTTGAGTTTCTCTCACAAAATAAGAATACTCGGGCATTTATAGTTCTCTCGGCAGGCTTCAGTGAAGAAAGCGAAGAAGGGGCTAAGCTGGAGAAGCAGCTTGTCTCTGCTGTGGAGAAAGTGAACGGTTGTCTGATCGGGCCAAATTGTATAGGTGTAATAAACAGCAATCACAGCAGTGCATTTACTACCCCTATACCCAAGCTGGATCCGAAGGGGGCCGAATTTATCTCCGGCTCAGGTGCTACGGCTGTCTTCATAATGGAGGCGGGAATACCCATGGGGCTTACATTTTCGAGTGTTTACTCGGTCGGCAACAGCGCCCAGATGGGGGTTGAGGATGTTCTAAGATATATGGACGAGAATTTTGACCCTGAAAAAAGCTCCCGGGTGAAGCTCCTTTATATGGAAAGTGTTGAAAAACCCATGATGCTTCTAAAGCATGCCTCTTCGCTCATAAGAAAGGGGTGTAAAATAGCCGCAGTAAAGGCCGGTACCTCCGAAGCGGGCAGTCGCGCAGCATCTTCGCACACCGGGGCTCTTGCCAGTTCGGACTCGGCCGTCGATGCTCTTTTCCGTAAGGCCGGGATTGTTCGCTGCCGCAGCCGGGAGGAGTTGACTGTTGTGGCATCGGTTTTTATGCACCCCCGGCCCGAGGGGAAGAACTTTGCCGTTATAACCCATGCAGGCGGTCCGGCGGTAATGCTGACCGATACGCTTTCCGAGGGCGGGATGAATGTGCCCCCGATTGAAGGTCCCGCGGCAGAGGAGCTACTTGAGAAGCTGCATCCCGGCTCATCTGTGGCCAATCCCGTTGATTTTCTGGCAACGGGAACGGCCGAACAACTGGGCCATATTATAGATTACTGCGATGAGAAGTTTGACAATATTGACGCTATGGCCGTTATTTTCGGGAGCCCGGGACTTTTCAGCGTTTACGAGGTGTACGATGTGCTGGATGAGAAGATGAAAAAATGCAGGAAGCCGATTTACCCCGTTCTCCCTTCGATTATTAACGCCAGGGATGAAATTAACCATTTTTTGTCTAAAGGGCGGATCAACTTTCCCGATGAAGTGGCACTTGGAAGAGCACTCACGCTTGTGAGCGCAACACCAGCTCCCGCTCCTGGAAAAGTGGAGCTGCCGCCGGTTGACAAAATGGCTGTTAGAAAGGTTATTGATGCCTCCCCGGATGGTTATCTTTACCCATGTTCAGTAGGAGAGCTTCTTGATGCGGCAGGTATTGAGAGGGCAGGTGAGGCGGTTGTCTCCGATCGCGAAACTGCAGCCGTCGAGGCTGAAAAACTTGGTTTTCCTGTTGTAATGAAGGCTGTGGGACCGGTTCATAAATCTGATGTGGGAGGTGTTGTACTTGATGTCAAAAACAAGGAACAGGTGGAGAAAGAGTATGACCATATGATGGAGATACCCGGCACCACGGATGTTTTGATTCAGCCTATGCTGAAAGGGGTTGAGCTTTTTGCCGGCGTTAAATATGAGCCGGGTTTTGGCCATATGATACTTTGCGGTCTCGGAGGTATTTTCATTGAGGTCCTCCGGGATGTAAGCACCGCTATTTCCCCGGTCTCCCATACTGAAGCAGCCTCTATGATAAAAGGGCTTAACGGTTACGGTATAATAAAGGGTGAAAGGGGACAGGATGCTGTTAGCGAGGAATGTTTTGCAGATATAATTGCAAGGCTTTCGGCTCTTGTGACAGTTGCACCCGAAATTTATGAAATGGATCTGAACCCCCTTATGGGTGGCAAAGACCGTGTTGCCGCTGTGGATACACGCATCAGGGTGGAAAAAAAGAATACAAAAACCGGCTAAACATGTCTTTTGCAGACAATTGAATATTTAGATGTTGCGAAAGCCTGCAAAATTAGTCCCATAACCCCTCAACACTCAAATACCTTTCCCCTGTATCGTAGGCAAATGTTATCACAAGGCTTTGCAGGGGAAGGGTGCTTTCTTTCTTTTTTATGGCGGCCAGAACCGCCCCCGTTGATATGCCGGACGGTATTCCTTCTTTTCTTGCCAGCATTTGTGTCATTTCAAATGAATCCTCTTTTGATACTGTAACAATGTGGTCAGCTATTTGTATATCAAGGATACCGGGCACAAATCCGGCCCCCATACCCTGAAGGGGATGGGGTGAAGGCTTGCCGCCGCTGAGTACCGGTGAGTCGAGCGGCTCAACACCAAATATCTTCATTTGCGGAAAGTTTTTTTTCAGCTCCCCCCCGGCACCGGTTATATGTCCGCCTGTCCCGATACCCGCGAACAAATAGTCTGCCCCGCCCGGAAAATCCTCAATAATCTCCCTGGCGGTGGTTTGTGAATGAACGGAAGGGTTTGCAATGTTTTCAAACTGCATCGGCATGTAAGAGCCGGGTATGGAGCCGGCAATCTCCCGTGCCTTTTCAATGGAGGCTTTCATCCCTTTGTCGCCCGGGGTCAGCTCCGGTTCTGCACCGAATACCCTGAAAAGGGTTATACGCTCTTTTGACATTGAGTCGGGCATTACCAGGATAACCCGGTAACCTTTTACCGCCCCGGCCATTGCAAGGCCTACACCCGTATTGCCTGATGTAGGCTCGATAATTGTACCGCCGGGTCTGAGCTCACCATTTTCTTCGGCTTTCTCTATCATGGCCAGTGCGATACGGTCTTTTATGCTTGCACCGGGATTGTGTGATTCAAGCTTCAGCCATACCCGGAGGTTTGGAAAAAGGCGTTTCAACCTTACATGCGGGGTGTTTCCTATGGTTTCCAGTATGTTCTGTACCTTCATTTTTTATTATTTTCTTTGATACTCACTTTGCTTTCGTTGTAAACTTTTGCATGGGGAGGCACACTTTTTGTCAACCACACATTGCCCCCTATTACACTGTGGTGTCCTATCACCGTCTTTCCGCCCAGAATGGTGCTTCCTGCATATATTATCACCTTCTCCTCTATGGTGGGGTGCCTTTTGGAGGATGCGGCGCTTTTTGAGACACTCAATGCCCCGAGGGTCACTCCCTGGTAAATTTTCACCCTGTCACCTATCCATGCGGTTTCGCCTATAACTATGCCTGTTCCGTGGTCAATAAAAAACGGGGTTCCTATCGTGGCACCCGGGTGTATATCTATGCCTGTGATTGAATGAGCATACTCGGTCATTATCCTCGGGACCAGGGGAACACCCATTTTGAACAGCCTGTTTGCCAGGCGGTAGACAAGTATGCCGAAAAAGCCGGGGTAGGCCATTATAACTTCCTCCACTCCTTCCGATGCGGGGTCGCCTTCGGCTATAAAACGGGCGTCTGAGAGAGCATCTTTGCGAACATCATCGAGCCGGCCGATAAAGCGTTCGGCAATGACAGACGGCGGGTCATCCAGCCGTTTTTCAAGCGGACTGAGAATACTCCCCAGCTTTTTCCGGAGCTTTTTTGTTTTTATTTTACGCGACCTTCCACAGTCTATTACCGGAAAAAGCGCAATGGTGAGATCATCCACAAAAGATCTCACCTGTGCGATTGCCGGAAGTTTGCGGTGTTCTTGGGCTTTGGGTTTGAATAGACTTAACATTTTGAAATTATTTTTAATCGCTTCACGGGAATTTAATTGTTTCCGGCCGGGTTGAATTACTCCCTGTTGCCGCCACCCGGTTACTTCCTGGAGGAATTACTCCCTGTTGCCGCCACGCGGTCAGGGTCATGTTTAATTACTCCGAAAGGAATTTAAATGAAAGTTCTTTTTTAAGCTCAAAGGTTTTGTTCATTTTAAAAAGAGCCTGTCTTGCTTCCTCAAAGCTTAACGTTTGCTGGGCATCTGAAGTCGCTTTTTCGGGGACTTCCCCGATCTCCATCAGGAGTCCGTCAGCCCCCGCCATTACAGATGCAAGCGCCATAGGCTCGACAAACCTGCGAACTCCCACCCCGTGGGAGGGGTCGCAGAATACGGGCAGATGGCTTTTTTCCTTAAGTAAAGGAATGGCGTTCAGATCGAGTGTGTTGCGGTATGCTTTTTCGAATGTCCTTATGCCGCGCTCGCAAAGTATTATTCTTTCATTGCCGCTTGAGAAGATGTACTCGGCTGATGCAAGGAACTCATTGATTGTCGATGACATGCCGCGCTTGAGCAGTACCGGCTTGTCAGTTTTTCCCAGTGCATCAAGAAGATTGAAATTTTGCGCATTACGCGTTCCGACCTGAAAAATATCGACCAGATCATACATGGGTTCTATCTGGGATACCTGCATAACCTCGCTTACGATTTTTATCCCTTTCTCCCTGCAATGGCGGGCAAAGATCTCAAGTCCCCCGATACCCATTCCCCTGAACGAATAAGGTGAGCTGCGCGGCTTGAATATTCCTCCCCGCATTATTTTTACCTGGTTTTTCAAGAGAAAATCGACGGTTTTTTGAACCTGCTCCTCGCTTTCTATTGAGCAGGGCCCCATTGCCACCGTAAGGTTATCGCGCGATATTACCGCCCCGTCGCCCAGGTCGAGCTCAGTGTCGTTAACCCTCCAAAGTCTTGATACCAGCTTGTTTTCATCCTCGACCATATGGACGTCCTTCACCCCCTTGAGTGTGCCGATGCGTCTCGGGTCAAACTCACCCTTTCCTGAGCAGATAATGTATGAGGCGTTGTGTGTGTCAACTTTTGAAGTTTTGAAACCTGCTTTTTCTGCCAGGGCGGTTATTTTTTCCAGCTCTTCGTGTGTGCAATCCTCTGTTAACTGAATAAGCATATCTGTTTGAATTTATCTGTTGTACAAATCGTTTAAAAGTGCTTTGACGGCGATGTCTGGATCATTATATCCGTTCAGCTTATTAATGAAGGCCGAGCCGGTTATCGCCCCGGCGGAGTTCGCCCACGCCTTTTCAAGTGTCCCGGAGTTATGTATCCCGAAGCCTGCTATATAAATGTTGTTGAGCTTCATTTGCTTAAGCCTTTCGAAAAAGTTCCCGCCACCCTTTTCCTCCTTTCTCACCCCGGTTATGGATGAGGAGCTGACGGCATAGATGAAGGCGGTAGTAAGTGAGTCAATCTTTTTTATCCGGTCAGCCGGGGTGGTGGGTGTTATAAGGAAGATAAAGTGCAGGTTATTTTCTTCAAAAAGCTGCCTGTAGTTACGCTCGTACTGCTCAAGGGGCATATCCGGGAGTATAACACCGCTAATACCCGCCGAGCGGGCATCTTTGCAGAACTTTTCAACCCCGTACTGAAAGACGGGATTGAGATACCCCATAAGAACAAGCGGGATGGTAAACTTCTCCCTGGCATCTTCAAGCTGTGAAAAAAGCTTTTTGAGCCCCATACCATTGCCTATAGCCTTCATACTTGCCTGTTGTATTACCGGTCCGTCAGCAAGGGGATCCGAGTAAGGCATTCCCACTTCAGCAAAATCAATCCCGTTACCCTCGAGTGCTTCAATTATTTGTCCTGTACTCTCAAGTTCGGGAAACCCGGCCGTAAAAAAGACCGAAAGAAGCCTGCTTCTCTTTTTTTCCAGAAGTGCGGTCAATGGGTTATAGACCTTTTTTATAGAGTTTTTCTTCATTAGTTTTAATTAGCTTTAAGTCTGTTTTTCAAAATATTTTTCAAAGGTTTCCATATCCTTGTCCCCTCGCCCCGAAAGGCAAATAACTATAATACTACCGGGGTTGAAGCTTATCTTTTTCAGCAGCGCTATGGCGTGAGCAGACTCAAGCGCGGGGATGATACCCTCCAGTTTTGTAAGCCGGAAGGCTGCTTCAACAGCTTCATGGTCTTTTACAGGGATATACCTTGCAAGGCCTTTTTCGTTCAGGCGGGCGTGCAGCGGACCTATTCCCGGGTAATCCAGTCCGGCCGACAGGGAATGTGTCTCTCTCACCTGCCCGTCCCCTGTCTGCATCAGCAATGTTCTTGACCCGTGAATGATCCCCTCGCTTCCGGTGCAAATTGTTGCAGCGGTTTTGCCACTGTCAGTACCTTCTCCTGCAGCCTCGGCTCCGGTGAGGATGGTTTTGCCGTTGCCGGTAAAATGGTAGAAGCTCCCGGCGGCGTTGCTTCCCCCTCCAACGCATGCCAGCACATGATCGGGCTCCTTTCTTCCTTCAGCTTTTTCAAGCTGTGTGATTGTCTCCCGCGATATAACCGACTGGAGTCTGGTTACAATATCGGGATAGGGGTGGGGCCCTATGGTTGATCCTATAAGGTAATAACTCTCTGCAGGATTGTTTATCCAGTGCCTTATGGCCTCGTTGGTTGCATCCTTAAGGGTGCGGCTTCCGGATTCAACCTCTATGACGCGCGCCCCCAGCATCCGCATACGTGTTACATTGGGCATCTGGCGCTCCATATCCCTGCTTCCCATAAAAACTGTGCATGGAAGCTTCAAAAGGGCGCATACGGTGGCGGTTGCCACGCCGTGCTGGCCTGCTCCTGTTTCGGCAATTATTTGTTTTTTACCCATTCTGACAGCAAGCAGCGCCTGACCGGTGACGTTGTTGAGCTTGTGCGAGCCTGTGTGGCAAAGATCCTCCCTTTTAAGGTAAATTTTTGCCCCGCTCTCGCGTGAAAGGGCTGCAGCAAAATACAAGGGTGTGGGTCTTCCCACGAAATCCCGCAGCAAACCCTCAAGTTCTTCCCTGTAACTGCTGCAGGAGAGGATGGAGTCGTATTTTTCCCTCAGCTCTTCAACATTTGCCCAAAGCAGCTCGGGAATGTAGGCTCCCCCGAAACGACCGTAAAATCCTCCAATGTCGGGATAAATTTCCATAATTAAATATTTTTTGGTTAACCGGCGCTGTTTTGCCTTAAACACTTTATAAAGCGTTCGATCGACAAAAACTCTTTCACACCGGGAGATAACTCAAAGCGGCTGTTGATGTCAACCCCTGCCATACCTTTCTGGTTAAGATCCAGCAGATAGTCTGCATCTTCTTCGCCAATACCGCCGCTTAAAAGGTAAGGCGTCTGCAGATTGTACCCCTCAAGTACTGAATGGTCGAACTTTTTGCCCGACCCCCCGGGCTTGTCAGTTGCGGTGTCCAGCAGGAAAAGGTCACATTTCCCCTCATACAGGTTCATTTGATCGGGCAGGTGATCTTTGACCCTGAATGTTTTTATTACCCTGCAGGTATTTTTCAGCCTTTTGCAGAAGTCCGGACTTTCATTGCCGTGCAGCTGGATGGCATCGAAACCCTTTTTTTTTGCCAGAAGAAGGGCGTTTTCCTCCGTTTCGTCAACCAGTACAGCTACCTTCTTTATTTCTGAAGGTATAAGATTCAGCGAGAGGTCTGCTATCTTTTTGCTGACGTCGCGGGGTGAAGGAGGATAAAAAATAAACCCCAGATAGTCCGGTTTCAGGCCGGCAATTCTGAAAAGGTCTTCGTTGTTGGTTATTCCGCAGACTTTGATTATCATGACAGGTGATATTATTTTTGCCCGACAGATTCGTTAATATTTTCCTGTTTGTTTTCTTTTTCCTGGCTTTGTATGCTGTTTTCGATCTCTTTTATTTTTTTGATGAATTTCTCGCATGTTCTGCCGGGATTTGCGGTGCGCATGAAATAATCTCCAATTAGAAAGCCGTCAAATCCGGCCTTTTTCATAACCATATATTTTTCGGGAGAGTCTATTCCGCTTTCGGCTATTTTCAAAACACTACCGGGCAGCTTTTCCGAAAGCTCCACGCAATGCATATGATCTACCCTGCTGTTTTTCAGATCCCGGTTGTTGACACCTATTATGGCCGCTTCCGCGGGAAGCTTCTCAATACAGCTTTCATCGTACACCTCGAAGAGAACTTCCATTGAAAGGGAGCGGGCCAGTGAGTGAAATTTTTTCAGCTGCGCGGCTGTCAGTGCCCTTGCAATAAGAAGAATAGCATCGGCGCCTATGCTGCGTGATTCGTAAACCTGATATTCGTCTATAATGAAATCCTTGCGCAGGATGGGGCAAAAATTGAATTTTCTTGCAATTTCAAGGTCCCTGTTGCCCCCGCCAAAGAATTTCGTGTCTGTCAGTACAGAAAGCGCTGAGGCCCCTGAACGCATGAATTCAAGGCAAACCTTCTGTGGACTGGCAAATTCATTTATAACACCGCGCGATGGGGATTTTCTTTTGAATTCAGCAATTATCCCGGACAAATCGCTTCGCCTTATATATGCAGATAAAGGCACTGCGGGCGAATCGAAAAAGATGCTTTTCTCAAGCAGTTTAAGAGGGTAAAGCTCCTTTTTCTCTTTTACATCCTTTTGTTTTGATTCGATTATTTTTTCTAGTTGTGACATATATTTTTGTTTTTAACGGTTTTTAAAATGTTGGAATTCATTGTATAGCAGTCAGTTTTTTGAAAACACCCAGCGCCCTGTGGGATTCAATTGAATCTCTTGCATCTGCAACGGCAGTTTCAAGTGAACAGCCCCTGTAACATTGCAACGCCAGGGCCGAGTTTGCTATTACGGTGTTTTTTTGTGGAACGGTTGAACGGTTATTGAGGACATCCATAAAAATTTTGCCTGCACTTTTGACACTCTCCCCGCCTGCAATTTCTTCGGCCATAATGGGAGGGAGGCCGAAACTTTCAACCGGCAAAAGGCTTTCGCCCTTTTCTGTGAAAAGGCTCACATCAGATGTTAATGAAACCTCATCGTAACCGTCAAGACTGTGGATCACAACAAACTTTTTATTTTCACGCTGCAGCAGGTAACTGTATATTCTGCCGGCTTCCATGTTGAAAACACCGCTGACCTGGCAGGAGGGGTTTGCAGGGTTAACAAGGGGACCGAGAATATTGAAAAAGGTCTTAACCCCTATCTGCTTTCGGATTTTTCCCACTGCTTTCAGGGCGGGATGGAAAAGGGGGGCATGCATGAAACAAATCCCCGCCTCTTCGAGCTCCTTTTGCAACTTCTCTTTTTCACCGGTGAAGCGGTAGCCGAGATACTCCATTACATTTGACGAACCCGAGGCTGACGATACCCCGTAGTTGCCGTGCTTGGCGACAGGAACGCCGGCACCGGCAACAACAAATGCAGTTAGTGTGGAGATGTTGAATGTGTTTTTCCCGTCTCCGCCGGTTCCGCAAACATCAATTACTTCCCGGCTGCCGGTATCCACCTGCCTGGCCAGCTCCATCAGCGCATCCCTGAAACCCAGAAGCTCTTCGATGCTTATGTTTCGCATTATGTAGGCTGTTAAAACCGCCGCGCTTTGTGACTCGTTTACCTCCCCCGAGGCTATTCCGTGCATCAGCTTCATAGCCTCGGAGCGGGTTAGTCGCTGTGATTCAAGTAGCTTTGTTAGTATATCCTTCATTTTATTAAATTCTGCGGGTTTGTTAAAAATTATCAAGCCAGTTTTTTATAATTGTTTTTCCCAGGGGTGTCAAAATTGATTCAGGATGAAACTGCACACCGCATATATCAATCTCCCTGTGGCTTAAAGCCATGATATTACCCATATTGTCGGTTGCTTCAATCTTGAGTGCCTCCGGGAGATTTTGCGGATTTACCACCCATGAATGATATCTTCCTGCTTCAAATACTGAAGGCACCTTTTTGAAAAGGTAATGCGGGGGTTGTGTTATTTTAACCGGGGTTGCCACTCCATGAAATACGGAAGAAAGGTTTAACATGCTGCCTCCGTATACTTCAGCAATGGCCTGCATTCCAAGGCATACTCCAAAAATCCGCTTCTTTTCCCTGCAGTGTTCAACAACAGAGGTTAGTATGCCGGCATCTGCCGGGAGTCCGGGACCGGGAGAAAGGATTATCCCGTCATATTCAGCCGTATCATCAAGGGTAAGCTTGTCATTTCTAATAACATTGACGGCAAAACCATTGAAATCATTCACATAATGAACAAGATTATAGGTGAACGAGTCGTAGTTGTCAAGTACCAGTATCTTTTTCCTCATATTTTAAGTATGACTTTTGTTAAAATTTTCACCTTCTCTTATGGCATTTCGTAAAGCCTCGAGCTTTCCGTTCACCTCTTTCAGTTCATTTTCAGGCGAGGAATCGACCACTATCCCTGCCCCCGCCTGGTAAAAGAGTTCTCCCCTGCGGCTTAAAAAAGAGCGTATCATAATTGCATGGTTAAGATTACCCGATGGATCAATATATCCTATTGCACCCCCGTAAAATCCTCTCGGGGTGGACTCATATCTGTCTATCAGCTGCATTGCCCTGTGTTTCGGAGCACCGGTGAGGGTGCCTGCCGGGAATGTGTCCGCAAAAAACCGGTAGAGCTCGGTGTTCTCTTTTAATTTGCCGCTTACCACTGATACAAGGTGTATTACATGTGAATAGGTATGAACCTGCCTGAATTTTTCCACAGTAACATCCTTTGAATGGCGGCTCAGATCGTTCCTTGCAAGGTCAACCAGCATGGAGTGTTCGCTGTTTTCCTTCGGATCATCCAGCAACTTGTTAACCAGCTGGATCTCTCTGGAGTTGTCGCCTGTTCGGTTGACCGTTCCGGCTATAGGGTTGATCGTAGCCTTACCTTTTGATACCTGAAGCTGGGTTTCCGGGGATGAACCGAAAAGCTTGAAATCCATATAATCAAAAAAGAAAAGGTATGGCGAAGGGTTGATGGACCTGAGGGCCC
>PWHJ01000170.1 GCA_003554865.1 Bacteroidota bacterium
AAGACAAAAAAGTGATCGGGGTATATAAGCTACGCACCATGCACCCCTATTCAGAATACATACAGGCCTATGTGTATAGTTTGCACGGCACCTGCGATGGCGACAAGATCACCAACGACTTCCGTATCACCTCCTGGGGAAGGATATTCAGGAAGCTTTGGATAGATGAGCTGCCCACACTTTACAACTGGCTCAAGGGCGACCTCAAACTGGTGGGCGTGCGGCCCCTGAGTGAGTACAAGTTTAACACCTATCCCGAATACCTGCAGAAAAAACGCGTGCTGACCAGGCCCGGGCTCGTGCCGCCCTTTTATGCCGACATGCCCCAAACAGAGGAAGCGCTTTACGAGTCGGAAAACCGCTATATCGACGCCTACCTCAAACACCCCATTCGCACCGACTGGAAATATTTCTGGAAGGCCTTCCGGAACATCGTATTCCGTGGCGCCCGCAGCAGTTAACCTTGCTGCTTTTTACCAGTTAACCCACCGGTGTAAAGTTAGTCAGACAGAAAGCTTGAAAATCAAAGCAGGCTAACCAAATACAAAATCAGGAAGTGGCCGGCCCTGGTGGCAAACTTTTTTGAGCAGTTTGACTCTTTGGTCAGTGAGCATTCGAGGTAAGCTGCTGGTTCCGGGTTCGAATCCTGGCGGAATCATAAATTTATAATGCGAAGCATAGACCTTTTGCTCAAACCTGCATTCGCATAAATTATATATGATGTGATTATACAACAGAGAGCTTGTAACTCATGCCCTGATCCCGAAAACCAATGCCAGACACAATCATTATTTGTGTGTTGCAGGTTATTAGCAAACATTGCGAATAGCAGAGGCTGAAATGATTGAACAGATCACTCCATACAAAGCAACGCATCCCGGTGAAGTACTGCTTGATGAGCTAAAAGCAAGGGATATAAGGCAAAAGGAATTTGCCGCGGAGATTGGTGTGCAACCTACATTGCTTAATGAAATCATCAGTGGAAAGCGGCCTGTGACTGCAGATATTGCGATACTTTTTGAAAAAGCCCTCAATGTCCCGGCTGATTTCTGGATGCAGTTTCAAAGCCAGTATGAGCATGATGCCGCGCGAAAGGGTCCGCGAAACGTAATCCCCAAGAAATAAAACAACAGCCAGGTATAAAACCAACTTTTGTTAAAAATTTACCAGGGTTTAGTTTAAGCTAAACAAAAATGGCTACATTTGCATTAAATAAGATACAGGCGGTAAAAGGCCAGCAAACGTTTTACAAGCTGTTAAAAGACAACAAATGTCCGTTTGACGAATTTGAAGACTCTTTGGAAACACAGTATAAATCTGAATTAGGAAGCATTTATGCTTATATGGAGCGGGTTGCCAACAGAAAATCCATGCCGGCCAAAAAATTTAAAGATATTACCCCCTCACAAGAAACAGTTAAAGAGTATGAGATCAAAACAAAAAACTTACGTGTTTATCTGATTAAAAGAAAAGGAGGAAAGGTTGTAATTCTTGGGGGCTACAAAAACAATCAAAAAAACGATCTAAGAAAGTTCCGCTCGCTAAAAAAACAATATTTACAAAGCATTTCAGGCTAAGAAAATAAAACAAAAGCGCCATGGAAAGGAAAGAATTGCTAAAGAACGAATCGTACTGGCTGACCAAAATCCAGCTGGATCTTTACGGACAGATCGAGCAATATTTGAAGAACAATAACTTAAGCAAAACATCATTTGCTAAAAAGCTTGGTGTTAGCAAAGGGTATGTAAGCCAGGTGTTAAACGGTGACTTCGACCACAAACTGTCCAGGCTCGTAAAGCTTGCAATGGCCACAGGCAAGGTCCCGAAAGTAACTTTTGAAAACTTGAACGAGATCATTGAAAATGATGCCAATGAATACAGGGCAGTCTATAAAGAATTTCACTTCGACAAAGACATGTTTTTCAACAAATCTGAACTTCAAACAGAATGGAACGACCAGGGTGCTGATTTTGAAATAGACCCAAATGAAGAAAAAAGCCACCCGATTGTACTGCATTCTTCATAAAAAGAAAGACCATGAGCGAGAAAGACATACGTTTTCAGATCGCAAAAATATCAGAGCTGGGTTTTTGCCACAAAAACCACAAGCTGGTGCCTGAGTTTGCTGAAGGGAAAAGCCCTGAGAGTTTATCAGCCGGATTAAACCTTAACTACAGCTGGAATATTGAAAAGAATGTATTCGCTATACAAATTGAGCTCAAGTTTGCGATAGAAAAAAACACAAAAGAAAAATTAGAGTTGCTGACTCATACGAGTGTAACAGAGTTTTTGGTCAACGATCTTTCAACCATATTGAAAATTAAAAACCATAATGATTTCACCATGGTAGAAAAGTGGGAGATCACTTTTGTAAGTCTCGCTATTTCAACCGCACGAGGCATGATGGCATCAAGAACGGCGGGTACATTTTACGAAAAATTCATTTTCCCTGTTATAGATCCCTCTAAAGTTATGCTATCGAAACGACTGAAATAGAACCAAACAAGCCAAATCCCTCTTTTGGATTTCACCCTTTCCATTTACCATAAGCTCTTAACCACCCTCCAAGACA
>PWHJ01000028.1 GCA_003554865.1 Bacteroidota bacterium
CCATACAGGTAGCACTTGTCGGACCGCACCAGGCGCAGGACAAGGAAATCGGCTATTACGTGGCCGATCAGCTCTATCGTGACACTGACGCCAACAGGCTGAGGGTGGAACAGCCCGACCATGACGAGTGGGTTCTGATGGAAACAACCGCTGAAGAAGGGGTTGACTATAACATCCTCGACGGGGGCATTATAACAATCCCCGCAAACAGCAGCTTCGGCCCGCTGAGCATGGAGCTGACCCCAACAGGAGATGTAGAGCTGTTCATTGTACTGGAGGAAAGGGACCTGGCACCGAGCGAAAACTACAAGTTTTTCCGCCTTAATATTATGCCGGCGGAATGATAACAACAGCTTCATCTGTGAGCATGGTACCGCTTGAAGCTGAAGAATAAAATACTGATTAAATTTTAAAACACCTTGCATAAAAGATGCAAGGTGTTTTTTTTACCAATACACGCGGATTTCAATATGTTTTTTTTATAAAATATTAACATTTTTAACAATTTTTTGCAGTTTACTGCAACTTTTTATTATTTTTATGCATCTTTTAAGTAAGAAACATTTTGGGATAATAATAATCAAAAAAAATCAACTTTATAAAATTACATATATAAATATACCAATACAATCTCCACCAAATTGTTTGTTTTTTGCAATCTATGTATAAATACACCTATATAACTTCCCATCAAATTGTTTTTTTCATAAATATATAAACATTAGCAACCATATATATTTCATGTTACACATCCAGGCTAAGAATTCCTTACATATTGTTAATTTTTAAAAACGGCAAGCCAATATGGTATGGCATTGCTTTATTGCTATTTGAAAATAATGCTAAATAGAGACACAGTATTAAATAAAAGAATAAAAATGGTCTGAAGCGACCAGTTGGGTGCCGGATCATTTATTTGTTTTTATTATTAATCTTTTAATTTTTTTAACATGAGGAAAAAACTGCTGTTTAGTATTCTGTTATTGCTGATAATGAGTTTTTCGGCAGCAATTGCACAGGAAATTACAGTTACAGGTACGGTCACCTCGGCTGAGGACGAAGAGCCGATCCCCGGTGTATCTGTTGCTGTAAGAGGAACCACAATCGGAACTGCAACCGATATTGATGGTTCCTATTCCATTGAAGTTCCTTCAGAGGAATCTGTATTACAGTTCACTTTTGTCGGTATGCTCTCCAGGGAGATCATGGTAGGCGACCAAAGGACAATTGATGTTGAACTCGAACCTGACATCGTAGGTCTGGATGAGGTCGTTGTAACCGGCTACGGGGCTATTCGCAGAAGAGATCTTACCGGATCGGTTGCATCTGTTCGCTCGACTGAGATCGAAGGTATGGCCGTTGAACATGTCAGCAGGGCTATCCAGGGTCGCGCTGCGGGCGTACAGGTTACATCCAGTTCAGGGGCTCCCGGTGGAGGAATTTCAACCATTATTCGTGGAATAGGCTCATTTTCCAGCAACACACCCCTATGGATTGTTGATGGTGTTGAAATCTCCGGCAGACTCTCATCACTTGATTTTAACGATGTGGAGACGATCGACATCCTGAAAGATGCGGCGGCTTCAGCAATTTACGGCGCAAGAGGCGCGGCAGGTGTTATTATTATAACCACCAAAAGAGGGGAAGAAGCTGAAGAGACCAATTTTACCCTTGATGTATCAAGAGGTTACAGCCAGGGGATAACTGATCTTGACATGATGGACGGCACCCAGTTTGTAGAGCTTTACCTTGAAGGTTATAAAAACAGGCTTGGTGAAGACCACTGGTTCACGCAGGACCGGATTCAAGATGCAGTAAACCTTGGGTGGATGGAAGTAGCAGCAGACGGCTCATACGATTTTTCCAACACACCAAATCACAACTGGGTGGATGCTGTAAACCGCACGGGTAATTATACAGATCTCAGGCTGAACGCCTCAGGCGGTTCCGAAAATACAAGGTTTTATTCGTCTCTCTCTCACAACAGGACGGAAGGGCACATAGTCGGATATGACTTTGACAGAAGCAGCTTCAGGTTGAATCTCGACCATGACGCTTCAGACAGGCTTACAGTCGATGTTCAGGCCAATGCCAACGTAGCTTCAAGAGATATAACACGAGGCGGAGGAGCATTCACAAACCCCATTCTCTCGGCATACTTTGTGCCACCGATAAATGCAATATATGACGAGGATGGCAATTTTACAAATCATCCACGCGGTCTCTGGGGAATGGTGCCCTCGCACAGTCTCTACAGCATGGAGGTAGACCATTTCATAACCACTAACGTTAAAACTTTGCTGAATTTAGGTGCCTCGTACGATCTGACCGACCATCTGGCTTTCCGGAGCGTATTCGGGCTTGATTTCAATTTCTACGACAATGAGTACTGGTATGACCCGCGGGGGAGTGACGGAATGGACAACAACGGCATGCTGACCGATTCGGAAAGTAACGACTTTTCCTACCAGACAACCCAGACGCTTAATTACAACAATATTTTTGGAGATGTCCACAGTTTTAACGCAGTTGCAGGTTTTGAAACATACAGCATGATTTCGAGAAGTTCTTCCGCCACCGGTATTAATTTTCCCAATCATCATATGAATGTTATGAACGCGGCAGCTGAAGTTACAAGCTTCGGTGGAAATGAAACCGAGCGCTCCCGCATGGGTGTTTTCAGCAGGTTAAACTATACATTCGATGACAGATACATGTTAACTATGACGGGGCGCTATGACGGCAGCTCCAGGTTCGGTGCCGACAACAAATGGGGTTTTTTCCCGGCTGCGGCAATAGGATGGAGAATTTCTTCCGAACCTTTCATGGCAGGAATAGACCAGCTTGACAATTTGATGCTGAGACTGAGCTACGGTGTTTCAGGATCAGACGCTGCAGGCAGTTACGCGGCCCTGGGACTTTGGAGCGGAGGAACCCAATACCAAGGAAACGTTGGCATATATCCCACACAGCTGCCAAACCGCTTCCTGACATGGGAGGAAAGCAGGACGCTGAACCTTGCAATAAATGCCGGTGCATTCGGAGGCAGGCTAAACATGGAAATAGACCTCTACAACCGCTGGTCTGAAAGACTGCTGCTGGGAAGGCCTTTGCCCGCAACTACGGGCTGGACAAGTATAACGGAGAATATTGGAAGAACTGTTAACGAAGGAATTGAAATATCTCTTAACACGGTGAATATTCAAACTGATAATTTCCAGTGGAGCACAAACTTCAATATTTCATTTGTTCAAAACGAAATACTTGAGCTTCTGCCAGGACAGGAATTTTTCAGTACCCGAAGGAAGGTTGGCCGGGCAATAAATGACTGGTATATACCTCAATGGGCAGGTGTAAATCCGGCTGACGGAAGACCGATGTATTACGATGCTGACTGGAATATTACCTATAACCCGGTATACGAAGACAGGCACTGGATGGGTCCGGTACAGCCTACAAGATACGGTGGTATTACCAATGAGTTCCAAATCGGCAACTTTGCTGCCTCAATATTTTTCCAGTATTCAGGTGGCAGCTACAGGTATGCTAATCATAACAGGTATGTGCAGATGCACAATACAATGAATCTGAACCAGCTTGCTTCGGTATGGACAGAGAGGTGGCAGGACCCCGGAGATATGACGGAAATGGTTAGACCTGTTCATGCAAATGTTTATGCAGGTGATGTAATGACTCCAACAAGCTACAGCTCCCGTCTTATTGAAAGAGTTGACTATATAAGACTTAAGGATGTGGATATATCCTATACGATCCCAAGGGCATTCACACAGCGTTACAATATTGACAGACTGTCTGTATATGCAAGGGCAACGAACCTTTTAACATGGGATGACTATTCTGGCTGGGACCCTGAATTTACCGGCTCGGACTTTTTCACCTATCCTCAGGGCAGAACTGTTACCGTAGGGATCCGGACTAATTTTTAACAAAAATTTTATACACAAATAAATTGATTTATCATGCATAAACATAATTTTATTTACTCATTAATCCTTACGGCTGCAATTCTTATAGGGGCAGCCTCGTGTGAGGATTATCTTGAAAAATACCCAAGGGCCTCCATGGCCTCGGAGCTTGCAATGGCAGACCTGGAAGGTATTGAAGCTACCCTATACGGTTTGTACAACAGGATGCAGGGATGGCATCTTGCCACACATTACCTTGCAGGCGGACTTTTGACTGATGAGCTCAAAGTGGCAGCTGCAAACTCGGGGCGTATGATAACCTATCCGACAAACCAGGAAAACACCTCTTCCTTTGTCTCATGGTCCGGGCGCTACAACGATATAAACCGGCTAAACATGATGCTCTACTATGTCGATGAGCTGGAAGGTGATTTTGACGAAACAAGGCTTAACAGGCTAAAGGGTGAAGCGCATGCCATGCGCGGATATATATACTTCAATCTGCTTAAGGTATACGCACGGCCATATATGTATCAGACACCTCTTGTTCAGGGTGAGCCTCTGGGGGTAACAATAAAGCTTGATCCTTTTATGGGTATTGACGAGGACAGTTTTGAACCACGTGCAACAATAGATGAAGGCTACCAGGTTGTACTTGATGAACTTGAAATGGCAATAAGCCTCTTGCCGGAAACAAATGATGATTTCCCCTACAGGTTCACAAATATCTCAGCTAAAGCGCTTCTGGCAAAAATTCATTTGTATATGGGTAACTGGACCGAAGCAGCCAGCTATGCAGAAGATGTGATAGCCGACGGTAATGTTAACCTCACCGGTACTGATAACTACATTGATGCTTTTGCGGAAACTCCCGGCAGTGAATCAATACTGGAGATGGGCTACACCTCTGATGACAGGCCCGGCATGAATGAAAGTATTCAAGGTCTTGCCTGGTATGATCCCCCAACAGGCTACGGCGACTTAATTCTTCGCAGAGACCTGATTAACCTGCTTGAAGAGTACCGTACTAAGGGAGATGTACGTCCCGAGATGACATATGAATACACTAAGGTTGGAGAAGATGTAGTCTTCCAGGACAAGTTTGCAGGTTATGCAGGGCCTCATGCTTACTGGGACGACTATCCGGTTATACGCACGGCCGAAATGTACCTGATAGCAGCCGAAGCGTATGCAGAACTTGATCAGCTGACAGATGCCCGTAACATTCTTACAGATTTCCGCGAGCACAGAATGGATCAGGAAAACGCAGAAGTAACAGTGGATACAAAAGAAGAGTTGATTGATCTTATTCTGACTGAGAGAAGAGTAGAGTTTTTCTGTGAAATGTCGCACCGCTGGTTCGATCTAAGGCGCAGGGGAATGGGCATACCCAAAGGATGTCCCGATGAAGATCCAGGCATTCCTCTTGAATTTGATGACTACAGAATAGTGGGCAGAATACCGAATGCGGAAATGGAAGCAAACGAAAACGCTATCCAGAACCCTGGTTATTAATCAATAACAAACAATTTAAAATATTCAGAAGTATGAGAAAAATCATTATATCACTTACAATTATTGTGGCCATGGGTTTTGTAACCCAATCGTGCTTCGACGGGCTTAACGACTTCACCTATGACGGTCCGCCGGTAGTGGAATTCTCCAACCTTTCACATGACAACGCAAGCTGGACATCCGTGGGTGCGCACTGGTCGGCCGTTATTGAAGGCGACGACCCGGATGCCGCCATACAGGTTGCACTGGTCGGACCGCACCAGGCGGAGGACAATGAAATAAGCTACTATGTGGCCGATCAGCTCTATCGTGACACCGACGCCAACAGGCTGAGGGTGGAACAGCCCGACCACGATGAATGGGAGCTTATGGAAACAACCGCTGAAGAAGGGGTTGACTACAACATTCTCGACGGGGGCGTTATAACAATCCCCGCAAACAGCAGCTTCGGCTCGCTGAGCATGGAGCTGACACCCACAGAAGATGTTGAGCTGTTCATCGTGCTTGAGGAAAGGGACCTGGCACCGAGCGAAAACTACAAGTTTTTCCGGGTAAATATTTCACCTGAAGCAGCTGAATAAATACCGGAAAAGGAAATGGGAAAGGGTGTCACACCGGACTCATTTTCTCTCATAAAGCATGCAAGGGGCTGCCTGAAAAAGGGCAGCCCCTTTTTTTAATATCTACAATTATCGGGGGCTTCTTTTCAGGGGTTTTTTATTTGTCAATTGCCGTATGTCTGCTTTCTTAAGTAAATCACCAAACATTTATATTAAATGTTAAAAAGGATTGCACCAAATTCTCATACCGGCACAATCCTTTAAAAACCAACTTATAACCATGAAAAAGTCTACTCCAGGCTTATTGGTTTTCCCATAAAATAATCGAGAAAAACAAGCCGGAGCATAAGATCGTACCTTGCTCTTGCAAGCTCCGATTCTGCGCTGATATAATTATTTTGAGCATGCCGGAAATCGACAAAACTTATCAGTCCGAGTTCGAATTCCCGTTTGGCATGATTGAAAGCTTCCCGGGCAAAAACTCCGGCCTTTTCTGCTGATTCGAAATTATCCCTTGCTGCTTCGGCATCGTTGTATTGCTGATGAACCTGAGAGTACAAATTTTGTTTGATTTCCTCCAGCCTGTATTCTGCATCCAAAAGATCGGTCCGGGCCCTGTTTATACGGGTCCTTGCCTGCCAGCGGTTGAATATGGGAATACTTACTGAGACAGCTAAATACTGGCCGTAATTGTCACGCAATTGCAGGTCATAAGGATAATCATTAGAGGAATTGTTTTGTCTCGGGTCCCTTGCAAGCTCACTGTACCTGGAGCCTAAACCTGCGCTTACCGAAAGGGTTGGATACAAAAAGCTTCTGCTAGCCGCAAGTGATCTTTCGGAACTTTTCAGTAAATATTCGGCACTCCTTACCTGAGGAACCCTGTTGTGAGCTTCATCATATATTGCCTCAACAGGATTAAGCAACACGCTTGCGTCGGTTTCAGCGTTCATCTCAGGACCCTTCACCCTGAAGTCCACTTCCATATCCAGTTGCAGCATCTGCTTCAGCTCAAGGTATGCCGACTTCACCCGGTTCCCGGACAATGTAACCCTATGACGGATAGCAGCATTTTCAGACTGCAGCTCATAAAGCCTTCTTTTTGGCACATCACCCAGCTCATAACTTAACCTTGCATTCTCCACCTGCATATTACTCAGCTCCAGTTGCTGTTTGTCAATTTCCAGAAGCTCTTTCTCATACAATATTTGCAAAAAGACGGCGACAATGTTAAGGGAAATATCATCCCTTGCTCCTTCGACTTCATAGAGTCCCGCCTGAAGATTGTAATACTGCCTCCTTATATTGTGACGGTTGTAAAAACCATTGAAAAGATCCATATTGGCCGACATTGAAACATTTCCGGAGCCATGTGGAATATCAATGTACTCGTAGGTTATCATATCCAGAGAGCGCCCCCTGGAATATGTGTGTGATCCTCCGGCACTGATTCCGGGCAACACATCCAGCCAGGACTGACGGTAATTGTATTTACCGTGTTCTACCTGCAGCTCCTGCCGCTTTAAGCGGATATTCTTCTCCAGGGCATAATCTATGCAATCCTCCAGTGTCCAGTACTCCTGTGCACTCACAGCCATAGATGTAAACAAAAAGACGACCAAAACGATAAAGAGCCTGCTCATAAATATTTGATTTTTGTTGCTTTTTTGTAAAAATGTGCACTAAAAACTCATTCAAAGGAGCTTTGTTACGTTTTCTGTAACAATATGTCCGTCAAACAGCTGGATAATCCTGTTTGCCTTTTCCGCATCGCTGGGTGAATGGGTAACCATTACAATGGTAGTGCCTTCACCGTTAAGATAGGTAAGCAGATTCATCACCTCTTCGCCGTTTGCGGAATCAAGGTTACCGGTAGGCTCGTCGGCAAGGATAAGGGCCGGGTTTGTAACAACAGCACGGCATATGGCCACACGCTGCTGTTGTCCGCCGGAAAGCTGCTGGGGGAAATGTTTTGCCCTGTGACCAATCTTCATTTTATCCATTACGGCTTCAACCTTTTTCCTGCGCTCCGAGGCGGGCATATTCAAATAAAGCAAGGGGAGCTCAACATTTTCATATACATTTAATTCATCTATCAGGTTAAAGCTCTGAAAAACAAATCCTATGTTTGCCTTTCGCATATTGGTACGCTGCCTTTCGGAAAAACCGGAAACTTCGGTGCCGTTAAACCACAGCTCCCCGTCAGTGGGATTGTCAAGCAAACCGACTATATTGAGCAGGGTTGACTTACCGCAGCCTGAAGGTCCCATTACTGCAACAAATTCACCTTCTTCCACTTCCAGGTTAACTTTGTTCAGTGCAGTTGTTTCCACCTCATCTGTGCGGAAAACTTTTACAAGATCATTTGTTTTAATCATGATTTTAAAATTTTAAATGCTTATTAATTATTTTTAAAACTTCTTTTGCATCAAAACTTAAGGTTTTACCCCCCCCTGGCAACATAGCCCGTTTAACTTTATAATACCCCGGCTGCAAATTCGGCGGGGTTAGTGCTGCCTACGGCACCGTTGGGTTTATCTTAGCATAAGCTTGTCTACATTTCCAAAATTATCATAGCTTGATACAATAACCTTTTCACCGGGCTCCAGGCCTTCAAGAACCTCGTAATACCTCGGGTTTTGACGGCCAATGCGTATCTCCCGCCTGGAAGCAACGCTTTCGGAAGGATCAAGCACATACACCCATCGTCCGCCGGTGCTCTGATAGAAACCTCCCCTCGGGATCAAAAGGGCGGTCCTTGACTCCCCAAGCTCCAGGCGAATACGAAAAGTCTGACCTATTCTTATCTGCCCGGGTACACTATCGTTAAATTCCATATCAACCGCAAAGCGCCCTGCTTCAACTTCAGGGTATATGCGGGTTATTTCCAGCTCATAGTTGTCGCCGGCAAACTCAAACTCACCCTGCAATCCGGATACAACCCGGGAAATATAATGCTCATCTATCTCAACCCGCAGCTTGTATGAATCAAGCACATTTATCCTTCCAAGGGTTTGACCGCGGTTTATAATCTGTCCGACTTCAAGGTCCAGATAAGCCAGCTCACCGTCAACAGGAGCTCTCACGTCAAGGGCTTCCAGGCGCGTTGAAACCAGCTCCAGATTGCTCTCCATAGCTTGCAGGGACTCCTCCATCGATTCAAGCTGGGCCACCCTGTAAATTGAATCGTGCCGGTAACTCTCATGAAGCAGCTCAAACCTCCTTTTTGTATTCTCGTACTGCTCCTTTGACAGCTCGAACTCCTCCTGTGAAATATGCTCCTCCTGCCTTAACACACTGTTCTTTTTGTACCTTCTTTCAGCCTGCCGGAGGGAATAGGAAAGATCCAGAAGATCGTTCCTGTATCGCAGATTTTGCTGGTCGAGCTGTATCCTGGTCATACGGAAATCATTAACATTCCTGGTAACTTCAGCCTCATGGCGTGAAATTTCAAGCAAAAGGTTAATATTGCTTAAACTGGCCAGTTTGTCGCCCTGTTCAACATCACCGTCCCTTTTAAAGATGCTGTCAACTGTTCCTCCTTCCACCGCGTCAAGGAAAATTGTTTGTATAGGCTCAACTGTTCCGTTAACTGCAATATAATCCAAAAAAGCGTCTTCGCGTATCTCCTCTATTGTGATTTTGTCAACATCCACATTCAGCCGCGAACTTTTGTCGCCGAAAATAATCTGGTAAAAAACGACACCCACAAAAACAGCCGATACCGAGATCCAGATAATCATTCTTCTTTTTTTGGCTTTGTTTTCTATTTTACGGTCCATTCCCATAATAAAGCAAATTAAAATGTTTTCTCTCTTTACAATGATCACGAATTATGCCAAAACCCACATAGTGTTATTTATCAGAATTTTGCCGCATGAGCAAGCAACAAAAAAAGCATGGCTGTGTACGGTAATGAAACAGGCAACGTACGATTCCGAACATTTTTTAATAATAAACTCCCTTTTGAAACAAATTAAGTAATATATTTACAATATGCAATTGATACAAGCTTTTACTGTTTAATATTGCCGGGATGCGATTTTCCTGATTGATATAATAAAAATATCAAAAAATAAAAACAAAATGGAAAAGGAAAAAAAGAAAGGAAGAGTGCTTGCTGTTGACGACAACGAAGACATTCTTTTTTCACTGAAGCTGCTGTTAAAGCATCATGCGGAGCTGATCAAAACCACATCGGATCCTTCTGAAATACCGGAACTGATGAAGAATAACGACTTCGACGTTATTCTCCTGGATATGAATTTCACCAAGGATGCTATAAGCGGACAGGAAGGATTTGACTGGCTGGAGAAGATACTTGAGATAGATCCTGAAGCGGTTGTTGTATTTATCACCGCATACGGGGATGCCGAAAAAGCGGTAAAAGCAATAAAGTCGGGTGCTATTGATTTTGTGCTAAAACCCTGGCAAAATGAAAAGCTGATAGCAACAGTATCCTCATCAGTACAATTAAGGCGGTCACGTGTAGAAGCCAGCGGATTAAGAAGAAAGCAAAAAGAGATAAGCAAGGTGCTTGACCAGCCTTTCCATGATTTCATAGGGGTCTCTCCTGAAATGAAGGAGGTTTTTTCAACTATACAAAAAGTTGCCAAAACAGATGCCAATGTTTTGATCCTCGGGGAAAACGGTACCGGCAAAGAACTGGTCGCAAGAGCTCTTTACCGCAATTCTCCGCGTAAAGACGAGGTGTTTATAAGCGTTGACCTTGGGTCTATAAGTGAAACCCTTTTCGAAAGCGAGCTGTTCGGCCATGAAAAAGGAGCCTTTACCGATGCCATAAAGGAAAAAGCCGGCCGCTTTGAAATTGCCTCCGGCGGCACACTGTTTCTGGATGAAATTGGCAACCTTTCACTCCCGCTTCAGGCCAAGCTGCTGAGGGTCATTGAAAACCGGCAGGTTATAAGAGTTGGCTCCAACAAGCCGATTCCTGTTGACATACGGTTAATATGCGCAACCAATTACGACATACATGAGCTGGTGGCAAACGAAAAATTCCGCCAGGATTTGCTATACCGCATAAACACGGTTGAAATCAAGCTGCCTCCCCTGCGGGAAAGAACGGGAGACTTGCCGGTTTTGGCCGGGCATTTTCTGAAAACTTACTGTAAAAAATATAAAAAAAATATCTCAAAGATCAGCCAGGATGCAATGAAAAAGCTCTCGCGGCACCACTGGCCCGGCAATGTGAGGGAACTGCAGCATGCAATTGAAAGGGCTGTTATTATGAGCGAGACCGAAATACTTCACCCCGAGGATTTCCTGCTTTCTTCTGCCGGAAAAAAAGGGGAAGAAATGGAACTTGACACATTCAATCTTGAAGAAATAGAAAAAAGCGTTATTTCAAAAGTGATGAAACAAAACCAGGGAAATATCTCTCAGGCCGCAAGCGAGCTCGGGCTTACAAGGACATCCCTGTACCGGAGAATGGAAAAATATGGTTTATAAAAACTTCAGGACAGTCAGCCTGATCAGGATAATACTGATTGCTGCAACAATATTTCTTTTCTTTTACACCCTGTTTTTTTACAGCCTGCTTGTTACACCTTTGCTGATAGGGTTGCTCATTGTTGTGCAGGTATACCTTTTATTTAAGCATGTTGACAGGACCAACCGGGATTTGGCAAGTTTTCTTGAATCCATCCGCTATTCGGAATTCACCCGTTCTTTTGAGATCGACAGGCTCGGTTCGTCATTCGACCAGCTTAGCAATGCTTTCAACAATGTGATAAGGGATTTTCAAAAAGTACGCTCCGAAAAGGAAGAACATTACCAGTATCTTCAAAGCATCGTACAAAATATCGATGTAAGTATTATTGCCTACCTGCGCAGCGGAAAAGTAGAGATGATAAACAAATCGGCCATCAAGCTTTTTCAGGTAGGCAGTCTGCAAAACATAAAAAAGCTCAACAGCTTGAGTCCGCAACTGGTTGAAACGCTCCTTGAAATAAAAGCCGGGGAAAGCAAGCTGGTTAAGGTTCAGGAAGAGGATGATATACTTCAGCTGGCAATCTACGCAACTGAGCTGAAGATACACAACAAGGAGATAGTGCTTGCAACCATTAAAAATATACAGCACGTTCTGGAAGAACAGGAAACCGAAGCATGGCAAAAATTAATAAGGGTGCTCACCCACGAGATCATGAACTCAATTACCCCCATAGCCTCACTCTCTTCAACACTTGACATTATGTTCAAAAGTGCGGGGGTTAGCGAAGGGGAGGAAAATTTTGACAGTGAAAGCATAAATGAGATACAACAGGCACTTCAGACCATAAACAAAAGAAGTACGGGATTGCTCCATTTTGTTAATACCTACCGCAACCTTACCAGAATACCCAAGCCCAACTTCAGGATCTTCAAGGTTAAAGACCTTATATCAAATGTAAGGCTTTTTATGGACAAAGAGCTGGAAGAGAACAATGTTAACCTTGAAGTTTCGGTACAGCCTGAGGATTTGAAATTATCGGCCGACGAACAACTTCTCGAGCAGGTTCTGATAAACATTATGCAGAACGCCATACAATCGCTTTCCTCCAGTTCCGATCCGAAGATCAGAATAAGGGCTTTCATAAACAAACGCGGCAGAGGCACAATTCAGGTTACCGACAATGGTCAGGGTATCCTGAAAGATGTTCTGGACAAGATATTCATACCTTTTTTCACCACGAAACCCAAAGGGTCAGGAATAGGTCTCAGCCTTTCGCGCCAGATAATGAGGCTGCACGGGGGGGCTATTACTGCCCAATCGGAGCCTGAAAAAGGTGCCACTTTTACCCTGACTTTTTAAACGGAGTTTGGTTCCAGGCAGCCTCATACAGGTTGCCTGCTTATATGGTGGGGTCAACCTACCGCATCAGGTTATGGTTCCCGGCAGCCTCATACAAATTGCCTGCTTATATGGGGGGCTCAACCCGCCGCACCATATTATGGTTCCAGGCAGCCCCCCAAACAGGCCGCCCGCTTATTAAAAACCTGAAATGTTTCATCCAGCCCTTAACGGTCATAGAGATCATTTGCCAAAATTAAGGGAGGAGAAATACCTTTTACCCCTGATGAAAAAATCTGCAACAATACTTTTCCTGTAGATCTGTGGGTGAAGATCAACTTTTCTTTCCTTCTGAAGTTTTTTTCTGATCTTTGAATAAGAAGGCAATAAAAAAAAGAATGCGAAATGGGCTTTTATAACTGCAAAAGCATTTGAAAACGACAATGAAAAAAGAAATTTTAACACGGAAAGCATATCCATCTCGAGCCTCAAAAGCAAAACCCACGGCATTTGTTTCGATGGCAGGTTTTTATATAACAAAAGCAGGTTGTTCCTGAAATTGAGAAATGTCTTCCGCGGACTGGCCTGTTCCAAAGTACCACCTCCAAGGTGAAAGACCTGCGATTCATGGCATACCATGATTTTGTATCCGCGGTTTTTGAGTCTCCAGCAAAAATCTATCTCCTCCATATGGGCAAAGAACTTTTCGTCAAAACCGCTGTTTTCGTGCCAAAGATCACCCCTTACAACCATACATGCCCCGCTTGCCCAGAAAATCCTGCAGGTGCTGTCATACTGGCCGGTATCTTTTTCTGTAACATCAAATATTCTGCCCCTGCAGAAAGGATAGCCCAAAAAATCAATAAACCCTCCGGCTGCACCTGCATACTCAAAATAGCCAGAATCCTCCAGCGACTTGATCTTGGGCTGGCATGCGGCTATCGAAGTATCACTTTCCATTAACCTTATAAGAGGCTCCAGCCAACCGGGCGAGGTTTTTGCATCTGAGTTCAGCAACACATAGTAGCCTGCACTTATCATGTCAAGCGCTTTTACGTAACCTCCGGCAAAACCGTAATTCTGCCCGAGCTCTAAGATCTTTACTTCAGGATGATTCTCCATGACATAAGGAATCGAGCCGTCAGCCGACCCGTTGTCGGCAACCCATATTTCAAAGTTTTCACCGGGAGTGTTTTTTACAACATCGGGCAAGAACTTCTCAAGGTAGTTTTTGCCGTTCCAGTTCAGTATAACCACAGCAACTTTTATCATTCCGCCTCTTCTTTTGTATATTTCCATCTTTTGTGTGACCAAAGCCAGTACTGCGGCTTTTTACGTATTATGCGCTCCAGTATCCTTGTATGCTCCTCGGTAATTTGAAAGGGAGCGGTTGAACCAGGATCATCAAAAAGGGGAATTATTTCAACTTCATAGTACCCTCTTTTAATTTTTTGAATATCAAAAAAAAGGACAGGCTGGTCCAGCTTCCTGGAGATCTTTTCTACCCCCATAAAAACAGGTGTTTCACGGTTAAAAAAGGTAGTCCAGTGATGAATACGTGTTAATTTGGGCCTCTGATCGCCCAGAAAAAGTGTAAGTGTCTGCTCCCCTTTCTTTTTGTATTCCATAAGGACCCTTAACGCTTTTTTCTCAGGCACCGCCCGAATTCCGAATTTTTGACGCAATGACAGGACAAGGCGGTCGAAATTTTTGCTCCTCAGAGGTTTATACAATGCCAGCACCTTGTAGGGAGTAATAAGAGGCAACCCTGCTAGCCATTCCCAGTTGCCGTAGTGGCCGAAAACAACAGTCACACTTTTTCCTTCGGCATAATAACGGCTAAGCACCCCGGGGTTCCGGTATCTGAATCTTTTCATTATTTGCCTCTTTCCCAGTCCCATCAGCGCTAAAGTCTCAACGAGGGAATCACACAAATGGCGGTAAAAGGAACGGGCAATTGAATTTATCTCGGCTGCACTTTTCTCAGGAAAAGCGCGGCGAAGATTCTCATAAACCAACTTTCGGCGGTAACCGGGAAAATAGCAGGCAAAAAGATAAAAGATATCTGAAACCAGATATTGGATCCTTAAAGGCAAAAGGGTAAAGAGCCTGCAAATTCCGTAAAATATACTAAAAATCAAATTGTTGATCATATTTAAACACTTCATCGACCTCTGAAGCGGTCAACCTGCTCGAAAATGCAAATATAAAAAAGTTTTTCACCTTACACCGGGCGGCTCTTTCCAGCGCCGGTGACTCCAAAGCCAGTATTCAGGCTTTTCCTTTATCTGGCTCTCAAGATGTTTCACATAAAGATCAAGAGCCTCATTTTTTTGGGTGGAGGTGTCGCAGCTACTTATATCAACCACTTCAACTTCGTAGTATCCTCTTGATCTTTTTTGCATCTTCATAAACACAAAAGCGTACTGATCAAGTTTTGCAATACGGGCCAGTCCGGAATGGAACGGTGTGTCTTGTTCAAGAAACCGGGTTATGAAGTAACTTCCCTCGCGCACGGGCGACTGGTCGGCTATAAATGCCGTAACGGAGGGGAGGCAACTTTTCCGCATACTTAAAATATGCCGTAATGCCCTTTTGAAGGGGACAAGGCGGCAGCCAAACCGGCCGCGGAGATTGAGCATGAATTGATCGAACACCTTGCTTTTCAGCGGTTTGTAAACAGAAAATATTCTGAAGCTGCTTACAAGGGGGAAACCGGACATCCATTCCCAATTTCCGTAATGTGACATTAGTGCAACAACATGCTTTCCCTCTTCATAATACTTATCAAACACCTCCATATTTTTATAGGTAACCCTGGCCTTGAGCTCTTCAGATGAAATAGTAAGCATTTTAAGGGTTTCAACTATCACATCGCAGAAATGACGGTAAAAACCCTTTTCAATTTTTTTTATTTCAGCCCGGTCTTTTTCGGGAAAAGAGTTTTTAAGGTTGGCCGAAACTATTTTACGCCTGTAACAAAGTACGTGGTAGACAAGGCAGTATAAAAATCCTGAAACCCTGTATAAAAAAGAAAGCGGGAACAACGCTGCAAGCCTTATTAAAAAAACCGTTAAACGAAACATTGCAACATTCACTTTTTCTCCCTTTCCATAAACCCGTTGATCATTTGGAAAAATTCTTTGAATACAAAAGAATTTGCGGCAATGATCTCACCACCGTATAAAAATTTGTCGCCGCCCGAAAAATCTGTCACCTTCCCCCCTGCCTGCTGAATTATAAATCCGCCGGCTGCCACGTCCCATGGACTAAGGCCGTATTCATAAAAAGCATCGAAGCGCCCGCATGCCAGATATGCCAAATCAACTGCTGCCGAACCGAGACGCCTTACACCGCGCGATTTTTGCATACAATGTTCAAGACATTTTAAAAACGGTCTGATAAGACTGTAATCGGTAAAGGGAAAGCCGGTAGCTATAAGGGAGTCGTTTACTTTTTTTGTTTCGGAAACGTTTATTTGCCTGCCGTTCAAAAATGCAGGTGCCCCTTTCCATGAATAAAAGCACTCGTTGAGATTTATCTCGTGGACAACACCTGCCACAACTTTTTCCTCTTCCAGAAGGGCAACGCTGACTGAATAAGGAGGCAGTCCGTGAATAAAATTTGTGGTCCCGTCAAGTGGGTCTATCACCCAATTATATTCTCCATCCTTTTTTTCAGCGGTACCTTCCTCAGTTATAAACCCGCTTCCGGGAAGTATTTCCGACAATCTTTCCACAAGCATCTTTTCTGCTGTTGTATCAACGCGGGTTACAAAATTGTGCAGCCCTTTTTCTTCAATATTTATTGAATTTTTACGGCCTTTCTCGCAGGCTATATATTCTCCGGCTTCCTTTACTGCTGAAACCGTTTGTTTGCAAATTTTTTCAAGATCCATAATATAAAATTTTAAAATGAGTAATTTAAGTTATCCTGCAAAAAACCTTTCCTTCCTGGCTTATCCCTGTCAGTTCGACCGGTGAAAGCCGGTTGACTAGTGAAGGGTCGCACTTTGCCTCAACTTTTATGTAATTTCCCGTAAAACCATACATAACACCCTTTTGTGTACATCTCTCAAAAAGAACATTTTGCCTTGAATTTGAGGATATATTGCGCCTGTAAAAATCAGTGAGTTTAAGGTCAGACAATTTATGCAAAATTTTGCTTCTCTCCTCTTTTCTTTTGGGTTCTACTTTACTGGTCAGCCTGGCAGCTCTTGTATGCTCTCTTTCTGAATAAGTGAACACGTGCAAATAGGAAATATCTGTCTCCTTTAGAAACTTCAGGGTTTCTTCAAAACACCCTTCTGTTTCCCCGGGAAAGCCGGTAATAACATCGGCCCCCACTCCGGCAAAGGGGATAATGGTGCGAATTTTTTCAACCCTTGAAGCAAACAGCTCTCTTGTGTAGTTGCGGTTCATCTTCTTGAGAATGGTATTGCAACCCGATTGCAAAGGTATGTGAAAATGGGGGGCAAATTTTTTAGAACCGGAAACAAATCTTATAATCTCATCGGTAAGCAGGTCGGGTTCAATTGATGATATACGGAAACGTTCAACACCCTTTACCTGATCAAGCTTTTTGATAAGCTCAAAAAATGATTCACCCGTGGTTTTTCCAAAATCACCAATATTCACCCCGGTAAGAACAACCTCCTTCACCCCTGCCCCGGCTATATCACTGACACTCTCCAAAACATCCTTCACGGCCATATTCCTGCTTCTTCCCCTTGCAAGCGGAATTGTACAATAAGAACAGAAATAATCACAACCATCCTGAATTTTGAGAAAAGAACGTGTTCTTTCAGATACCGACCAGGCCGGATAAAATTTTTCATCCCTTTCAATTTCACACGAATAAATAGCCGGAGCCTCTTTTTTCTCTATTTTGTCTATATAATCAAAAACGTTGAATTTCTCCCCGCTTCCAAGCACAAGGTCAACACCGGGCATTGCGGCTATCTCTTCAGCATTTAGCTGGGAATAACACCCCGCAACTATTACCAAAGCATCCGGGGAAGTCCTTAAGGCCCTTCCTATAATATTCCTGCACTTTTTCTCCGCCTTTGAGGTAACCATGCACGTATTTATAAAAACAACATCTGCCCTCTCTCCAAACTCGCACTTTTGAAACCCTTTATCCATAAAGGTTTTCTCAATGACCGATGTTTCGGAAAAATTCAGTTTGCAGCCAAGCGTGTAAAAAGCCACACGGGGATAATTATCTGTTTTATCTATCTTTTTCTCCACCTTTTGAAAATTCTTTTTGCAAAAATAATCAAATTAATTCAGCACCCGGAGAAGGATAACAACACGAACCTTCGGCAAACGACTTCCTTACCCGTTTCCCCTTTAAATACACCCTCGACGATTTTTAATTAATGTATCAACAATTTAATAATTGATATATGAAGAACTTTTTGTTTCTTTGTAATGAGAGTAACGGAAGACTCTTTTTTATTTTTTTCTCAAAATACCCTGAAAACAATACGTTTTTAATGAAGAGCATTTTAGTGTTTTTTTTAAAAACCTCTCTGATTGTATAACAAAACAGCGGTAAAAATGGAAGCAATCGAAAACATTCTCACAAGAAGAAGTATAAGAAAATTCAAACAGGAAAAGGTAGCCGAAAAACAAATAGAAACTGTTTTAAAAGCGGCAATGTATGCTCCCTCAGCCCGCAACGAACAACCCTGGCATTTTATCGTAATCGATGACAGCCGGCTGAAAGAACAGATCAAGCAGGCACATCCCCATGCCAAAATGCTTTCAGACTCCCCGGCAGCCATACTTGTCTGCGGAGACAAGAACCTTGAGCTGAGTCCCGACTACTGGCCTGTTGATTGCGCGGCAGCCACCCAGAACATTTTGCTGGCAGCTCATGCAATCGGACTGGGAACCGTATGGCTGGGAATTCACCCGCGGACCGAACGAAAAAAAGCAATAAGGGAAATATTCGGTCTCCCGGACAATATTGAACCTTTTTCCCTGGTTGCAATAGGTATGCCTGATGAAGAAAAAGAAGTGCCTGAACGTTTCAGGCCGGATCGAATAAAAAGAAACCGATGGGAGGAATATTAAAAAAACGGTTGAGTTACAGGCAAACAATCGAATACCTTTACGAGCATTTGCCAATGTACCAGCGTATCGGCAAAGCCGCTTACAAGGCTGACCTGAGCAATACCCTGGCTCTTGATGAATATTTCGGCCATCCTCATTTGCAGTTCAATACCATTCACATAGCAGGAACCAACGGGAAAGGCAGCGTTTCTCACATTCTGGCTTCCATATTTCAGGAAGCAGGTCGGAAGACCGGCCTTTATACTTCCCCACACATGAAGGATTTCCGCGAAAGAATAAAGATCAACGGGGAGCCTGTACCAAAGGACTACGTGGTTGAGTTTTTCGCTGAGCACAAGGAGACCTTCGATGCCATCAAGCCCTCGTTTTTTGAAATGACCGTAGCACTGGCATATGAATATTTTGCAGACCAGGAAGTGGATATTGCCATTGTTGAAACAGGCCTGGGGGGACGGCTGGATTCGACAAATATTATAACCCCGATTGTTTCGGTCATTACCAATATTGGCACTGATCATTCTGAATTCCTTGGAAACTCACCTGAAGAGGTGGCAGCGGAAAAAGCCGGTATAATAAAGCCCAAAATACCCGTAGTAATAGGTGAAAGGCAAAAAGAAACAGCCGGCATATTCGATTTAAAAGCCGAAGAGTTCGAATCACTGATTGTTTTTGCATCCGATAATTATACCTGTACCTCCTCAGCCGGAAAACAAAAAAAGAGGCAGGTATTTCAGGTCAAAAACAAGATCGGTGCGGGATATAAAAACCTCCAAACCGACCTGAGGGGAGAGTATCAGAAAAAAAACGCCGTTACTGCACTGCAGACACTTGAAGTTTTAAAAAGGCACAATCTGGAAATAAGCAGAGAAGAAATTTACAGGGGTTTTAAAAATGTTGTTAAAAATACAGGTCTGCTTGGAAGGTGGCAAATTTTGGGTCAAAACCCCAAAATAATCTGTGATTCAGTACATAACACCGAAGGGATGAAGGAAGTAATAAACCAGCTTCGCAACTGTGCCGGCGATCATCTGCATATGGTGCTGGGGTTTACAGATGATGAAAAAGTTGACAATATTCTAAAACTGCTCCCAAACAACGCCACATACTATTTCACGCATGCATCACTGCCAAGGGCTATGAAAGCCGATAAGCTGATGAAAAAAGCCCATATTGCAGGATTAAAGGGTAGTGCATATAAAACCCCTCATGAAGCTCTCAATCAGGCAAAAAAGCAGGCATCTCCTTCAGATATTATTTTTGTGGGCGGAAGCACTTATGTTGTTGCAGAAATTATTTGAAAAATCGGATATATTTTTTTTGTAAAAATTAAATATATTATATTTGCACATCATTTGGGGCGATTAGCTCAGCTGGTTCAGAGCACCTGCCTTACAAGCAGGGGGTCGCTAGTTCGAATCTAGCATCGCCCACCTCAAAATCAAAGGGTTGCAGCTTTAACAGGTTGCAGCCCTTTTTTATTTGCATACAGATTTACGTGATAAATAAAACAAGTGCCATTTTGCCTTTACTCCTCAACCTGCTTTAAAAAATAAAAACATATTGCTAAAGGCTATTTTACGGCTTCTTAAGGAAATGATTCAGCAGCCTTTTTTTAACCTGAAAGCTTTTCAAAAATTGAAAAATCTTCGTTTTTATTCCCGCCAGCTTAAAAACTGTAAGTTATACCGCCCCTTACAATTGGGTTTTGCACAGGGCTGTCCCTGTGCAGCAGAACATCATACAAAACCATTCCGTAGGCCCTTGTCCTGTCAGTTAAACTATAACGGTACCCCCCTCCCAGGGGAAGACCAGTAATCCACTTCCGGTCACCTGCAACCTCAATATTGCTTGCTTCAAACTCACCGTGCAGGAAAACATTGGGAATAATGGTGAACTGGGTAAATAACCTGTTGCCGTAGGAATACTTGCTGCTTTTGTCGCTGTACTCGCGATAGGAGAAAAATGGAGATACGCCCGCATCGATTTTTCCGAAACGGTAACCGATCAAAGGTGATGCATCCATATAAAACCCGTCCCTGTAATGCAGTCCAACACTGCCGCCTGTGTAAAGCTGGGCCTGGGATTCGTCAACAGATATGGAAAGCAGAAAAACTGCAAAAACTGAAAAGGCTAAATTTCTCATAGGTTTGATTATTTGACAGTTCAAAAAATAAATATACTAAATATTTTAAAATAATTATCCTGCACGCAGCCAGTTTATTCCGTATAAACTTTATTACCCCTTAAACCCTAAGTGTATTTAAATTTAAAAAAATTTACACTTTATTCTGTTCTGTAATTTGTCTTTTAAATTATTATTATTAAAATTGAATTATTAAAAATACACTATAATCTTTAATTTATAGAAATGGAACCAAAACCCCTTAAGAAAAAAATTTGCTCTTGTTTTGTCTCTTTTCTGGCAGGTTTACCGGGAAAGCATACATTTTGCAAAACAGCAGAGTCAAAAGGCAAAGCACTGGCAGCAATGGTTCTCCTGTTAGCCTTTACCCACGGGGTAACAGCACAGGACCTGGATGTTCCCTATGTTCCCACCCCTAATAACGTGGTCGAAAAAATGCTGGATATTGCCAATGTAGGACCTGGAGATTACGTGATAGATCTGGGCTCGGGTGACGGACGCATAGTTATTGCCGCAGCAAAGCGGGGCGCCTTCGGTCACGGGGTAGACATTGATCCAAGGCGGGTTGAAGAAGGAGAAGATAATGCCCTGAAAGAAGGTGTAGCCAACAGAGTAATGTTTTTGGAAGAAAATATTTTTGAAACTGACTTCAGCAGGGCAAACGTTATAACAATGTACCTGCTGAGTTCAGTAAACCTTAAGCTTCGCCCCGATCTTCTTGAGAACCTGGACCCGGGAACACGTGTCGTATCGCATGACTTCAATATGGGCGACTGGGAAGCCGATATACATGTAAGGGTTGACAACCGTGACATCTATTACTGGGTTATACCGGCGGATGTGGAAGGCAACTGGAGCTGGAATTCTGGTGGAAACAATTTCTCAATGTCAATCAAACAGGAGTTTCAGGAGATCACTGCCAAATCGGGAAACAGAAACCTGAAAATTGAAAACAGTGTACTTTCAGGTGAAAGGATCAGCTTTACCGCTGTGAACACATCCAACGGACACAATTATGTCTACAGCGGAAAGGTTGAAGGAGATACGATAAACGGAACTGTTCAGATCCGCAGGGAGAACAGCAGAAGTGTGGAAAACTGGACGGCCACATCCGGTAAATAAAAATTTATATTCAATATGCAGAAATCCATGAAGCCCTTTCCCGGAAAGGGACCGATACCTTCTTTTACCACCCTGAGTTCAATTGCAGTTATAGTGGGAATTGTTGTCGGCACCGGAATTTTTCGCCTGCCTCCGATCGTTGCCGGCCACTCGGCAAATGAATTTCAGTTTTTGTTTTTTTGGCTGGCAGGCGGCATTGTTTGCCTTCTGGGGGCACTTTGTTATGCAGAGCTTGCATCTTCCAAACCCGACGCAGGAGGTGAATATCATTTCCTAAGGCAAGGTTTCGGGCCTGCACTGGGCTTTCTTTTTTCATGGGGAAGGATGACGGTGATCCAGACTGGCTCAATTGCCCTTGCTGCATTTATACTGGGGGATTATGCCTCGTTGCTCTTAAATCTTGGAGAATACAGCTCAGCCATATATGCTGCCCTAACAGTAATACTGCTTACCGGCATAAATATAATGGGAACTAAACATTCCCGAAAAATACAAATGGTATTCACTTCGCTGATAGTTTTAGTGATTATAGCGGTATCTGTATCGGGACTCGTTTCTGTACCGTCAGCCACTCCTGCAGAAACTGTTCAGGCTAACGGTGAAGGATCGATATTTTCACAGGGGGCGGCCGGGCTGGCCATGATATTCGTGCTTCTGACCTACGGGGGATGGAACGAAGCTGCCTACCTTTCAGGTGAGCTGATCAATGTTCGCAAAAATATAATTAAGGTCCTTATAACAGGAATCGGAGTTATAACAGGCCTCTATATTCTTGTAAACACTGCGTACCTCCATGTCCTGGGCCTTGAAAAACTAAAGGCGTCAGAAACCGTTGGGGCTGATCTTACCGGAGAGATCTTCGGTCCTGCCGGCTCTATTATTGTTACATTCATAATTATTGTGGCAGCCCTTTCTACCGCGAATGCTACCATAATAACGGGAGCCCGCACCAATTACGCCCTGGGCAGGGATTTTAAGCTGTTTAATTTTATAGGCAGCTGGAACACTTCCAAAAACACCCCTGTCAATGCACTGCTTCTTCAGGGTTTCATAACTCTGTTCCTGATAGGACTCGGGGCCTGGTCAAAAACGGCGGTTGAAACAATGGTTGACTACACTGCTCCGGTTTTCTGGTTTTTCATGCTGCTTACAACAATAACACTTTTTATATTCCGATACAGGTACTCTAAAGAAGACCTGCCTTACAAGGTACCCTTATACCCGGTGATTCCGCTGCTATTTTTGGCATCCTGCGGATATATGTTATACTCCAGTCTGACATTCACCGGAACAGGCGCCCTTATAGGCTCGCTTTTCCTGATTGCAGGCATACCTGTATATATTCTCTCACGTACCCGCAAAAACAAATCATAATCGAACATTTTTGAATCCATATTATAAATTTGCAGAAATAACTGTTTTACTCATATATGGCAAAATATTTATCTGATAATATCCGTATTATTATTTTGTATCCACTTTAATCTTTCAACAATGAGTTCCTCCCCCTTTCAGGAAGTTAAAATAATATCAAAAAAAAGCAGGCAAATAATCAATAAGATATGTCCTCTTTTCATCCTGTTTATACTGGCAACACTCCTTAACTCATGTGAAAAAGAAGAGCCCGTGAGGACTCCTGTTGTTACAACGGCCGAAGTTTCTGATATTACAGGCATTTCTGCAGTTGTAGGAGGTGAGGTAATAGATGACAGCGGATACGAAGTAACGGAATACGGCGTTTACTGGGGTACACATCACAGGCCCCGGATGTCGGGAAACAAGGTAGAGATGGGAAGCGGTACCGGCAAATTCAATGACACCCTGACCGGGCTTTCCGAAAATACATATTATTACATTAAAGCTTATGCAACTAATGAAAGGGGGACCTCTTACGGTGACAAAAAGCGTTTTATTACCTCACCCACATATGCAACCGTAAAAACCCTCCCCGCTCTGTATATAACCTCAAATTCGGCATATGTAAGAGGGTCTGTGACAGATGACGGGGGAACAGATGTAAAGGAACGCGGGATATACTGGAGCACCGAACCGGAAGCTGAAAAAACAGGGGAAAAATTTACAATCGGAAGTGGTGAGGGAGATTTTGCTGACACACTGGACGGTCTTTCATATCAAACCGAATATTATATAAAGGCTTTTGCCACGAACGAAAAGGGAACCGCATACGGAGATGAAAGAAGCTTTACCGCACTGGACATGCCTATTGTGAAAACCACACCCCCGGAAGATGTTACCTCAAGCTCAGCAATTCTGGGAGGCGATATAACTGATGAGGGAAGCTCTCAGGTTATCAGTTACGGCATATACCTGAGCACTTCACCGGATGCGGAGGAAACCGGACAAAAGAGAGAAATGGGGCACGGTACGGGAGAGTTCAGCTCCAAAATAACAGATATAACAGATAACACCACATATTTCGTAAAAGCCTACGCAACCAATCAGGAAGGCACCTCTTACGGTGCGGAATATGAATTTGAAACATGGGCACTGGAAAGCAGTGTAAGAGACATAGGGGGCAACAAATATAAAACAAAGGTTATAGGCGAGCAGAAATGGATGGCAGAAAACCTTGCAACTACGAGATTCCGTGACGGGTCATCAATAGAATATGTAGGTGAAGAAGACGATCAATGGAGGACCACCTCGCAGCCTTATTACGGCGTTTATGAAGATGAGGGCGACAATCAGTCGACATACGGGTTCCTTTACAACTGGTATGTTATAGAGGATGAAAGGTGTGTTTGCCCTGAAGGATGGAAGGTCCCATCAGAAGAAGACTGGCAGGAGCTTGAAAGGTATCTGGGTATGGATGATTATGAAATTGAACGTACTGAACTACGCGGAAGTGACCATGGCGGTAAATTAAAGGCAACAGGTACTGTAAGAGATCAAACCGGGTTCTGGCGTTCTCCAAATACCCTTGCAACAAATGAAACCGGTTTTACTGCACTGCCCGGAGGATTTCGTGACCAGAGGGGGTATTCCGAACAGCTCCACTACATAGGAAACTGGTGGAGCTCAACCACGGCTGAAGCCGACAGCGCCTGGATCAGATACCTCTTTCACGACAGCGGCCAGATCGGCAGGTTTTACTTTCCCAAAAACATGGGTTTATCAATAAGATGTATTAAAAAGAAATAATAAAATGCATTAAATAAAAAACCGGTCCGGTTTGAACAAATTTTCAACTGCCGGACCGGTTAAAGCAAGCTTTTACACAAGCCTTTCCGGTTAAAACAACCTTTTACACCCCCCGGACCGGTTCTCTTTAAAATATAATTTTCCCTGCTTTAAATGCTACTCCTCTTCTTCCTCTTCAATTTCAAACGGTACATCATAGAGGATTTTGACAATATTTTCAACAATTTCACTCCTGTCGATCGGGCGCACATTTGCAAGTACCGTTACAAAGTAGTCATCCTCGGGTAACCTTGTGGTAAGGCACTGAAATCCGTTTGTCGACCCTCCGTGACTGTGGGTGAGTACACTGTCATTCTCATTCAGATCCATGTAACTGATACGCCACCCGTAACCGTAATCTGAAATGTTCGGCTCAAAAAGGAGCGACTGGTACTCTTCCTCAAGCAAAGTATTATTACGGATCGCCTCATCCCACAAAACCATATCCAATACGGTGGTATACATGTCGCCTGTGGCAAGGGCGGTTGACAAGTCCCTGAACTCAGCAAGAATAAGGCTGTCTTCTTCTATGGAATAACCGCCTGCCTTGTTATCCAATATGGTCACATGATCCACCAATCCGGTGTTATACATCCCTAAAGGATGAAGTATCCGTTCATCAAGCAGCTCGTCAAAGTCTTTCCCCGACACCTTTTCAAGAATGTAACCCAGAAGGTAATATCCTATACTGCTGTAACTGTATTCCTCTCCGGGTTCAAATTCAAGGTCGAAATCCCAGAACACCTCGACAAAATCTCTGTGTTCCCAGGGTTGACGGCTGTAATCCGGCGAAAACTGCGGCTCAAATGGTCCATAATGCGGCATTCCGGAAGTATGGGAAAGAAGGTGATGAATTGTTATTATATCACCCTGCGGCTCGGGATAATCCTCTATATATTCACGTATGGTATCATCCAGATCCATTTTCCCTTCGGCAACCTTCTGCATAACCAGCATTGAGGTGAACTGCTTTGATACGGAGGCTATCCTGAATTTGGTTTCAGGGCGGTTTGGCACATTATGCTCATGACTTGCATTGCCGAAGCCCCTGGCATATTCAACTTCACCTTCTTTTGCAACAACCACCGAACCGTTGAAAAGTTCTTTTTCATGGTAATGCTGCATCAGCTCATCAATTTTCCTTTCGGTCTCATCCTTGCAACCTGTTACAACAAGGAATAAAATAATAATTGGTAAAATAAAAAAAAGTCTCATAATTTCCTGTTTAGTTTAAATTTCAATTAATCAAAAAAATGAACATAGTTTCGCTTACTTCCAATATTTTTAAATTTCGGGTAACTCAGGCTAACAAAATAACAGGCTCACCGGCTAATTTAAATCCTCTGCCCTTCTGAATCTCCTAAGTATCCCCCTGTGCCCGGGATCTATCAAAAGCCCCTTAGCATAATATTTAACAGCTTCTTCCGCTTCACCATTTGCATAATATGCATTACCGGCAAGCATGTGTGCATTGGCCGATTCATCGTGAAGCTCAACTGCCAGCTCCCCGAAAGCGACAGCTTCCCCGGTACGATCAATGCCGATGAGATCTGAAACCAGACTGCTGAGCTGACCGAGTCTTACATCATAAGTTTCAGAACGCTCTTCGGAAAGATAGCGGAAATGAGCTACCGCTTCATCCACCCCTTCCTCATCCAGAACGCGTGCTGTGGCTATTTTTGACGAACGGCTGAAATCCACAGGTCTGTCATTGAGTATATTTATTATATTGTTGGTTATACCTGTTGTTGGTCCCGGACGAGCATTTGACAGAACTGTAATCAGATACCTCTCCTCCGGCAATCTTGTTGTCAGGCAATTGAACCCGTTGGTGCCACCCGAATGCCGGTGGGTCAGGATACTGTCATTATCGTTTATATCCCTGTAGTCAACAAACCAGCCATAACCGTAATTTGAAAGATTAGGTGTAAAAATAAGAGACTGGTACTCTTCGTCAAGCAGGGTATTGTCATAAAGAGCCTTATCCCACAAAACAATATCCTTAACTGTGGTATACATATCGCCCGTTGCCAGGGCTGTTGACATATCTCTGAACTCGGCATTCAAAAAGCTAGCCAGTGAATGATTATAACCGTTTGCCCTGTTTTTAAGGATACTTACATGGTTGTCAATACCTGTATTATACATCCCGAGCGGGTGGAGTATCCTTTCATCAAGCAGCTCGTCAAAATCTTTGCCGGATACTATTTCAAGAATGTATCCCAGAAGGTAATATCCTAAACTGCTATAACTGTATTCCTCTCCGGGTTCAAACTGAAGGTCGAAATCCCAGAACACCTCGACAAAATCTCTGTGTTCCCAGGGTTGACGGCTGTAATCCGGCGAAAACCGGGGCTCAAATGGTCCATAATGCGGCATTCCGGAAGTATGGGAAAGAAGGTGATGAATTGTTATTATATCACCCTGCGGCCCGGGATAATCCTCTATATATTCACGAATGGGATCATCCAGATCCATTTTTCCCTCTGCTACTTTCTGCATAACCAGCATTGAGGTAAACTGCTTTGAAACGGAGGCTATCCTGAACTTGGTTTCAGGGGTGTTTTTTACCCCCAGTTCATAATTGGCATATCCGAAGCCCCCGGCATACAAAATTTCTCCATCCTTAGCCACCACAACGGCCCCGTTAAAATTGTTATGTTCATGGTAATCATTTACCAATTGATCGATTTGTTGTTCGGCGGTTTGGGTAAAAGCCGGCATTACTGTAAACAGAACAACAATAAATGAAAGGTACGATTTTATCATCTTACAATATTTTAAGTTAATAAACTGGATTTCACCCCAGGGGCAAACAAAAAACTGCCATTACTCAAACAGCGGGTAAAAATTGCAATTAATGGCTAAAATAAAACATTTTGCTGATAGTGTAAAGTGGTTTATTGAAATTTTAGGCGCATGTAGTAAAAAGCAGAACACCTTTCTTTAATAATATACCCTGGATCAGTATCCGAAAGAATCATAAACAAAGAGATCTTTGACAAACATATAATATTTATACATAAAACAGCTAAAACCGCTTGGAATAAAAAAAAAATCACTTACAACTCTCTGCAGAACAATATTTTACAATATACGTCACTCATTTTTTATCATTTGTCTATCAGCTTGTACACTTAATAAAAAGAAAGTAAAATTTGTAATAATTAATGCATCAATTGTGTATTTTGTATTGACTTTGTATTCACTAAAACCAGCGGTTAAAGCACCTTTCAGAAGATGGCAAATGCAATCAATACAATGCAAATCAATACCCCTGCAAATATACGGGGTAAAACCAGCATTAAAAATGTATTGGACTTAATTGAATTTACCGCTGTTTTGTTTTGTATCCCTTTGTCCTATAACATTTCAAAATACATAATTACCCACTCAGACTTAATGTTTAGCCTTCAAACCTATTTCAAGTTTTTGTTTTTAAATCATTTTAATTACTACAATGTTTCATGGCAGTTTAACGCTCCTGAATTTATAGTATTCACCTTTATTTTAATTATTTCATGGTTTGTACTCTCCCATATTACTTCTATGGCAATGCTTCCAAGGGAGAGAAGATCACTTACGGTGATAATCAATTTTGTAAGGAGCAACATCCTGGTTTTGGCTGTTTTGATTATTCTTAAATTCGCCCTGGATCTACGCTCAATTTCTGTGATATTTATTTTAACCTATGTTCTGCTTAGCATGACAGTAACACTGTCAATCAGGCTAATTGCCATACACCGGCTGGGAATATGCAGGGCAAAAGGAAATAATCTGAGGCATGTGGCAATTATTGCAAATGAAAATTCAGAAGGGGTGATTGATAAGATCATAAACCAGAAGGATTGGGGATTCAAAATAAATTCTATAATTACCGGTTCAGAAATAATAAAGGAAAAATACGGGGGAAAAATAAAAATACATCCTGCCACAAAAGATTTAAAAAGCATTCTTGACAACAATGTAATAGATGAAGTACTTTATTGTAAAAACAAAATAGATGAAAAAGAAATTGACGCGATAGTGGACATATGCAACGAAGTAGGTGCACTATTCCGGCTTCAGTCGTGCATATCGCCCATAGATGCGGTAAATCTTCAGCTGAAAACGGTCAGTAAACTAAAGAACCTGAAACTGGTTGACATTCCTTCACATGAAACCACCTATGTTATAAAAACAATGGGTGATATTTACATTTCTTTAATAGCGGCAATTTTGCTGCTCCCCTTTTTCCTCCTGGTAGCTGCAGCAATTAAACTCGATTCGAAAGGTCCGGTATTTTTCAAACAGGAAAGGATCGGCTTGAGGGGAAGGAAGTTCAAACTATATAAGTTCCGGACAATGGTATCCAACGCCGAAGAACTTCTGAAAAACCTAAAGGAGAGTAATGAAATGGACGGTCCGGCCTTTAAAATGAAAGAAGACCCGCGGATCACACGCACAGGGAGGCTCCTGAGAAAAACCGGGATAGATGAATTTCCTCAGCTTATAAATGTTATATCAGGAGAAATGTCCCTTATCGGTCCGCGCCCCCCGCTGGAATCGGAAGTCAAACAATACAAGCGCTGGCAACTGAGAAGATTGTCGGTTAAACCCGGCATAACTTGCACTTGGCAAATAGTTCCAAACCGTAACGAAGTTAACTTTGAACAATGGATGTGCATGGATCTGAACTACATTGACAACTGGACGCTCGGCAAGGATTTTAAGCTTTTTTTCAGAACCATAGGCACATTTTTTATGGCCGGGGGAAGATAACAGCCACTGATTAAAAAGCCGGGATAAAATAAAAGCAACATAATCTGGAAGCCCTTATATCATTCGCTAAACAAAAACCTGTAAAAACGAACTATTCAGGAAATTTTAAATCACACTTTAAATTTAAATTTCGATGCAAAAGCTTTACAAAGCAACACTCTTTTCAGCATTAATTGCAATAGTTTTTTTTAACTCATGTGTTCCAATAAAACAGTTGGCTTACGTGCAATCCGAAAGCGAAGTGGACCTGGAAGAGACTTTCTTTGAAGGGCAACCGATTGACAACATTATCCGCCCCGGTGATGAGATATATATAAGGATCACCAGTGCAGATGAAGAAAGAAGCAGTTTTGTCGCACAGGGTCAACCCGGCGGCGTGTACGATCCCACTTTTCTGAGCTACACCGTAAGCGATGACGGTACTGTCAAGCTGCCCTACATAGGGCGGATACCTCTTGCCAATCTTACACTCGAAGAAGCAACCGACAGCATAGAGGTGAACCTGGCACAGTACCTTTTCATACCTTCGGTTTACATGCGCTTTATAAACACCAAAGTTACGGTACTGGGCGAGGTCAACAGTCCGGGTGTATTCATGTTCAACTACAAGAACATCAACATTATGCAGGCCATAGGCTATGCAAATGACATAACCGAGTTCGGCAACCGCAGAAATGTGCTGATCATAAGGGAAGACGGTACAAGGAAAAGGAAAAAGCATGTAAACCTTTTATCTGACGAGCTTCTGGAGTCGGAATGGTACCTGATAAAATCCAACGATATAATTTATGTCGAACCTTTGGGCAGGAAAAGGTGGGATATGAGAACCGTCCCCTACAACCTGATCTTCTCGGCGATTACCACCGCTGTAATGATACTGACATTTGTGGGCACAAATTAATTTATAAATAGGTTGATTATGAGAAACTCAGATGACATTTTGAAAAACAACATGATAGCCGTAATGAAAGATTTGCTGAAATACTGGCATCTTATTGCAGCATGTCTGGTGATAGCTATCATCTCCGGCTCTTTTTACCTTAAATACAGTGCAAAGACATACAAAGCCAGCTCATCCATTCTGCTTAGAATTGAAAGGGCACAAAACTTTGGAAGAGGTTCAGATGACATATTGAGGGCTTTTGACTTTATGATACAGGACAAATCTTTTCAAAATGAGATATATTTCATCCAGTCCCTCCCCCTTATAAAAGAAGTGGTGGATGATATGGATCTGCGGGTTTCATATCTAATGCAGCAGGGGGGGATCCCAAAAAGATTTACGTTCAGCCGCCAAACACTCTACCGGGACTCTCCATTTATTGTAATTCCCAACGAAGATCATCTTCAACCGATAAACATGGAATTTCATCTTAAAATTCTCGATGAGGAAAAATTTCATCTTTCAGCCGAAGCCGAAAATGTTGCACTGATGGATCTTAAAAGCGAACGAACAATCACCCATTCTGATTACTCGATTGACGGAACTTACCGCTTTGGCAGCCAAATAGACAACAATAACTCCTCATTCAGCATTGTGCTGAGCTCAAGCTTCATCCCCGAAGAGCATCTGGATAAAGACCTTTTCTTCAGGATAAACAACCTGAATCAGGTTGCCGCAAGCTTCAAGGGGGCGCTTAGCATTGATGCAAGGGGAATCGAGTCGACAATGGCAGAGCTCTCATTTAAAAGCGGTAACATAAATATTGCTACAACATTTTTGAATAAGCTTATCGATGCTTACATAGATGCCAATATTGAAGAGGCAAATTACATGGCAAACAGGACTATTGAACATATTGACAGACAACTTGTGGATGTATCCGACGATCTGAGCCTTTCTGAACAGCAACTTCAAAACCTGAAGAGTGCACAGAGCGTAATGAACATAGAGGAAAAAGCACAAAACGTTTACAATGAGTTGCATGCATCGCGCAACCTTCGTGATGAAGCACAACGCAGATTAAACTACCTGCAGCAACTCAACGATCACTTTGTTCAGTATAAAGACTCCTCTGCGATACTTGCACCATCATCTCTGGGGCTGCCCGATCCGCTTCTCAATAACCTTATACAGGAGCTTACCACCCTTAACTCCGAAAAACAGAGAATCATAAGTCAGGATCAGCTAAGAAACCCGAGGCTTCAGACAATAGACATAAGCATTGAGACACTTAAAAATGCAATTTCCGACAATCTCACATTTACGATCAGTACAACCAAACGAGAGATTGATGACCTGAACGCAAAAATCAACGAACTGAACCGTGAATTTTCAGAGCTTCCAAGCACACAAAGGGAGCTTCTGGGTATCGAGCGGAGATTCAATCTAAATGATGCAATTTACACCACTCTTCTTGAAAGAAGGATACAGGCACAGATAATCAAAGCATCAAAGCTTCCCGATGCAAAAGTAATAGAGCCGCCAAGGTATGCGGGTGTGGCCGCCCCAATTCCTGTCCTTATACTGTTTTTTTCAGTTTTTATGGGGGCTTCTATTCCTTCATCTTTCATCCTGCTGAAAAAAGCTATAGCAAACCGTATTTCAAACAAGGAGGATATAAAACAGATCACAGCGGTTCCCGTTATAGGATCGGTTTCACACAATGAAAATCACGAGCAGAATGTAGTCAAGCATTATCCCAGATCGCCACTTACCGAGTCGTTTCACATTTTAAGAAGCAATCTGGTATACTTTCTGCATGGAAAAAGCAACAAGATAATTCTTGTAACCTCATCCCTGCCCGGTGAAGGAAAATCTTTTACGGCAATAAACCTTGCATCGAGCTTTGCAGTTTCAAAAAACAAAACCGTTCTGGTGGAGTTTGATCTGCGCAATCCAAGTAAATTCCCGGATGTCTTTGACGCGAACGAGCTGGTTGGAGTAAGCTCACACCTTATCAACAAGGCAACCCTGGATGAAATCATCATCCCCTCTGAAATACCGAACCTCGACATTATACAATCGGGGCAGATACCGCCCAATCCCATAGAGCTTATTTCGAGCAGCAAAACAACCGAAATGCTCGAGGAACTCAAAAAACGCTATGAATACATTATTCTGGACACACCGCCCTATGGACTGGTAACCGATGCATTTATGCTTATGCACTACTCCGATATCAAACTTTTTGTGGCAAGGCTGGGATATATAAAGAAAAAAGCTTTCACACTCAATATTGAAGATATAGAGGATAAAAAAATTGAAAATCTTTATATCGTGCTGAACGATGACAAGGAAGACAAGCTTGGGTATGGCAAATATGCTTACATGAAAAAGAACGGGAAGTCAAAAGGGTTATTCAAAAAAAAGATAGCGGTATTTTGATCTTTCAGTTTTATGGAAACGGTAATAATTAAATCAAAAGATCCGGTAAGTTTAAAAACCGGGTTTTACAATATAAAACTGGATTTAACTGACCGAAAAAATGTTCTTGAAAAGTGTGACCAATTTTTCGGTTCAAACTCTATTCACACGATTTTTTTTCTGAACGCCCACTGTTTCAACATTGCACAGAAAAACGACGATTACAGCCGTGCAATAAACAATTCCGATCTGTTGCTAAATGACGGTATAGGCATTAAAATCGCCTCTCTTCTGTCAGGCATCAGATTAAAGGAAAATCTTAACGGGACTGATCTGATACCTGAAATTCTGGTTCTGGCAGCGGAAAAAAAGAAGAAAATATTCTTGCTTGGAGGCGCAAACGGTATTGCCGAAAGGGCAGCCGGTAAAATTAAAGAGATGATACCCAGGGCCGAGATAACGGGGTATCATTCAGGATATTTCAGTGAAAAAGAAGAAAAGAAGGTTCTGGAAAAGGTTAACAGTTGCCGTTCAGAATTGCTTGTGCTGGGAATGGGTGTTCCCAGGCAGGAGCTGTGGGCAATTAAAAACAAAAGTAAGCTTACAGGAACAAAAATTATAATAGGCGGCGGTGCAATACTTGATTTTATATCCGGGAATGTTAAGCGTGCTCCTTTATGGATGAGAAAAATGAACATCGAGTGGGTATACAGGTTGATAAATGAGCCGGGGAGATTATGGCGGAGATATGTAATCGGAAACGCACTGTTTTTATATCACATTATTCGTTTAAAGTTAATATAACTGACTAAATAAACGCATGAAGAAAGCATATTTATACCCGGTTTCCGCCAGATGCAAAAAAGAGCATTACAATCCTTATTTAGACAATTTCATGAACTCCATCGAGGAAGATTTTGTCTTTTTAAACCGTTACAGACCTTCCAATATAGGGCTTTTTGATATTTTTAAATATATAGGGAAAATTGACTATGTTTTTTTCCATTGGGCAGAGAACATATGTGAGAAAAAATTCGGTTTAATTCAAACTCTGTTATTGTTTTTATTAATACCTGTTTTAAAATTTAAAAAAGTTTATATAATATCTGTAGTTCACAACAAAATCTCACACTCAAATAATTATTATAAGCTAAAAAGATTGATATCAAAAAAACTTATAAAGCAGAGCTCTTGTATTATCACACATTCTAAAGATGGAATACCTTTTATAAACTCGCTTGTGAAAAAGAAAAATAACATTGTGTTTTTCCCCCACCCTGTAATGGACGAAAGGCCCTTTCCTGACGTTAGAAAAGATATTGATGTTTTAATATGGGGCAACATTGCTCCATATAAAGGGATACATAATTTCCTTGAACAAATTGCAAAAAAAGAGTCCGCTTCAAACTGGAAAATAGTTATTGCTGGCAAGTTCTCTTCAAAAGCATATTATCAAAAAATCTTCAATCTTAAAACTGAGAATGTAAAAATTATTGACGACTATATAGATGACAATCAACTTAAATTGTTAATAACACGAAGTAAAATTGTCTTGTTTCCTTATCATTCGGATACAATTTTAAGTTCAGGTGCTTTTGCTAAATCGATCGTGTTTCCGGTACATATTATAGGCCCACGATGTGGATCTTTCAGTGATTTTGCTCATTTTAATCACATTGACACATTCAGTAACTATAATGAAATGGTTAGGCTTATAGAGTCCAGGTTATCAGAAACAAACAATGCAAAAAAAGATTTGCCTGCAAAAATAATTAACCTATACTCATGGCAAAAATTTGGAAAGACCTTATTATCAAACTATTAAAATAGTAGCATTATTAAATACCTTAATTTAATAATATTTTATCATGGCAAAATTTATATTCAGCAGACGTTCATTTATAAAAATGGCCTGCTTAGGAAGCATAGCAATAATTAAAGGATGCAGGAGCCCTGAGGATTCATATCCAATTAGCGAGCCCGGTCCAAAGCCTTATATACCCTTCAGGGATATTACCTGGGAAGACATTTATACAGATGAGGTATATGATCATTATAACGGGATATTCCCCAATGAAAATAATTATGCCAACAAAGTATATATTGACCCCGAATATAAAGGCGGGGATTCTGATGGAACAATAGAAAAACCTTTAACATCATTACTTGACATTAAAACTGCAAAAGATACAGCGTACTTAGTAAAAAGAGGAACCACTCATTCTATAGATGGCCCTTATCGCCATACTATTGCTGCGGAAAATATAATGGTCGGTGCATACGGGGAAGGGCAGAGACCAGAAATTACCGACCGTGGAATTGAATTAAAGGGGCTTGGAAATGTGTTTAGAGATATTGTTTGTGATGGTGTCTCACTTGGCAGTTATGGAGACCCGGATGGTGATGAGAGTATTTTATTTAATGTTAAGACAAAAGGGATAGCTGTGTGGTCAAGAAATAACAAAATAATTGGATGTGAAGTTACAGAAGCGTCAACAAATGGAATTTTTATTCAACAAAGGGATATGGATCAGGATAGCGATATGGAAATTGCATATTGCTATATTCATAAAATAAATCAACTTTGGTTTGGGCCTCCGCGGCAAAATCAAACAGTGGCCAGTGGCGACTGCATACAACTTGGAACATCTTTTCGTGGCGATTTTTGGTTGCATCACAATATACTTGACAGGTCTGACACAGGTAATAAGTTTTGCATAATATGCAATATCATCGGCTACGACTCTCCTGTTACCGGGACAATAGAAAATAATCTGTGCTTTGGTCCAATGAGCGACCCTGATTCAGGGAACATAATATATTTAGAACAAGGAGATGATTACATTGGCCCATTTACTATACGCAACAATATTTTAGTTGGCACATACGATGATGAATCTGGCAGGTGGACGGGGGGTGGAATAGTTTTAAGAGGAGCAAGCGCAAATATATATGGAAATATAATTAAAAATGTAAATACAGCTTTATCCATGAGCAATGATGCTGGAGCTCTCAATTATTTTTACAACAATACTGTAGTTGATATTACGGGTCAAAATATAATGTCAGCACCATTAACAGCATTGCATAACAATATTTTTGAAAGCAATTCATATTACATTGGAGATGCAATACAAGAGAATAATATATTTCTTGATACAGAATCACACAAACCCGAAAATATTTTTAAAGCTCCGGAAGAAGAAGATTACAGATTAAAAAAAGATAGCCCGGCAATTAACGCAGGTGTATGGAAAGAATATATGCACGATAACTGGGAGAAAGACATGCTGGGCCATGTCATTCCTCATGACGATACCATAGATATTGGTGCAATACAATATAATTGAACATGTAGGGATTTCACTCGCTCTAAAAATAAGCAGTCAGTTATTTAAGATTAACAATCAAGTATATATGTTTTGTTGGATGAACCCCCATGCTTGTACACCATATTTTGTCTGCCAAAGGCTGATGGGCGTTCATTAATTTAAAAATAAACCTCTAAAAGACAAAATTGTATGGGCAGTTATTTGATTATTTCACCTGTCAGAAATGAAGAAGCTTACATTGAAAAAACAATTAATTCAGTTTTGAACCAAACTATTAGACCCATTGAATACATAATAGTAAATGATGGTTCAACAGATAATACAGAATACATAATAAGCAAATATGTCAATAAACATAAATGGATAAAAACCATAAAACGTCCCCCAAAGGATCATGCCCCCGGGGCTGGAGTTGTAAAAGCTTTTTATGAAGGACTAAATAATATTTCTTACAAAAATTGGGATTTTATTGTTAAGCTTGACGGAGACCTTCAGTTTGAATCAAAATATTTTGAAATCCTTCTTCGAAGGTTTAATAATAACTCTAAACTTGGAATTGCCAGTGGAAAAACATACCAATACAGGAACGGGAGACTTGTTATGGATAGCATGCCTGACGATCATGTAAGAGGACCGGCAAAGATGTATAGAAGAAAATGCTGGGAAGATATAGGGGGGTTACGCAAAGTTCTCGGCTGGGATACTATTGATGAATTAAATGCCCAGGTATTGGGATGGGAAACTAAAAGCTACAAAGATCTGGTTCTAATTCATTTTAAACCAATCGGATATAAACAAAAGAATATATTCAAACGTGAAACAACAGCAGGTGAAAGACAACATTTTTTGGGTTACCTTCCAACTTTTGCAATTTTTAGAGGAGTTTACAGAATGTTTCAAAAACCATATTTTATTGCAGGATTTCTAAACATATATGGTTTTTTAAACGCTCTGTTTTTTAGTAAATCTCGAATTAATGACCAAAATATTATAAATCATTTAAGAAAAAAGCAGAAACAAAGGTTATTGCTAAAGAGAAGACTTATCAACTAGAACTTTTTTCACCATTTATGCCCACAAACAAGATCAATCAAGCTAATATTCAGTAAGTTATCACATAACTTCAACTAAATGGCACCCAAAAAAATTTTACATATAGTCCGGCAGTTTTATCCAATGGTTGGTGGAATCGAGAACTATGTCTTTTATTTATCACTTCACCAATTACGTTACGGTTATGAAGTAAGTGTTTTAACATTGAACAGAGATTTCATGACAAAAAGAAAACTGCCACATTTTGAACTACATTCTTCAGGTATTAAAATTATTCGTATTCCTTATTTTTTCTTCAAAAAATATCCAGTTGCTCCGGGAGTATTTAAACATTTAAATAAATTTGATATAATAAATGTTCATGCAGTTGATTTTTTTGCCGATTTTATTGCATTAACAAAAATATTTCATAAAAAAAAAATAATCCTGACAACTCATGGAGGTTACTTTCATACAAAATGGGGCCGTCTTATTAAAAAACTCTATTTTGCAACTGCAACAAAATTTACAGTTAGTTTATATGATTATCTAATAGCTTGTAGCAATAATGATTACAAAATTTTTAAAAAAATTTCCAAAAAAATTCTCACTATAGAAAACGGGGTTAATATTGACCCATATTTAAATACTCCAAAAAAAATCAATAATAATGAGCTTTTGTATGTAGGCAGACTGGACCATCACAAAAGGATAGATCTGCTGATTAGCATTGTAGCAAGTCTTAAAGAAAAAGGGCATTCAGTACATTTAAACATTGTTGGGCCGGATTGGAATAATATCGCTGCCAAATTAAATGATTATGCGAAAAAACTAAATGTTCAAAATAGTATTTCCTTTAAAGGTGCTGTTAATCAAGACGAACTTAAAAAGTTATACTCAGAGGCTTTCCTTTTCGTTTCGGCATCGGAGTACGAAGGTTTTGGGATTACAGCTATTGAGGCAATGGCATCAGGCACTCTTTGTGTTTTAAACAGAATTAAAAGCTTTGAAAAATTTCTCGATAATAATTTATTTGGAAGTTTGTGCAATTTTCATGATAAAGATGAAACTGTTTTGTCAATTACTAAAATGTTAAATACAGATTATGTGACTTACACTAAATTAAGTCAGGCTGCGAGGGATTTTTCTAAAAATTATTCATGGAACACTGTAATCAAAAAGTATAATAAGATTTATAACGAATTTTAATTACTTTAAACAATTGGTTTATTATAGGTGCTTTGAAGAAAGAGACCAATAGGAGCCAAGTTCAAAATCAAAACTTTCAGGCTCAAACCTGGCTAATCCAGAGCCGTCGTAATGAGTAAGTTCGCCGAAAAAAACCCGGCCATCGCAATAATAGAAATCAACCCTTACTGCATCGAATTCTGAAGAAATTTTCTCGGCAAGATTAATAAGATATTTCAAGTTTTCAGGTTTTTTAAACCCAATGTTTACGCTTTTATAACCAGGGTTAATGACAGGAAGCATATTCCATTCTATATCAAAATAAGCTGAATTATTTCCAGAATCGAAGCGATTATCAGATACACGAATAAGACAACATTTGGAATTAAAACAGTAAAATTTGTAATCCAGCGGCAAGCTACCATCCCTGGTTTCAAGAAGTTTTTCTAAAATTATTTTTCTTTTAATATTTCTGTATGCCCATTCATAGTGATAAAAACCATAATTTGTTCGAAGCCATTCTTTGCATTTTCTTTTGATGTATTCTTTGTAAACAGGTTTGTCTCCTTTATGAATTATGTGCATTCTGCTTCCGTGATTCGGTTTTATTACAAACCTGTCCGGCAAATCAGAAAATGGTATTTTACGCGGGTCACTGGTAACATAATAAACAGGAACAATTATTTTATTAGCTTCCTCATCCCCGAGAAGATTTTTTAAGTAGGCTCTAACTTCATATTTATCTGTAGTTACAGTAAGAAGGCGATTTCTATCATAAAGTTTTTTCCATACAATTTTTTCATTGAAAGACCTTGGGTTATCCAAATTCAATTCATAACCGTTTCTTTCACGAAATAATGCTTTTAATTTACGGTAACCCCTGAGCCTGTCAATAAATAATTTAAAATCAGAATAAATTTTGTTTATTGACGGGGGAAAAAATCTCATTAAATAAATCCTTCCGTCATCAGAAGCATAAGTGTTCAACCAGGCTTTCACTTTCTAATAATGGTATCTCAAGTGATTTTAACACTTTGATTAATTAATATTATAAAGTTAACAAAAAATCAACTTTAAGAGATATTTTTTTCACAAAAACAATAACTTTACTAAAGTTTCGCACTAAATTAATATGCTAAAAAACAGCAAAAAAAGATAAAAAAAGCAGCATGGTACTTATGTTAATATACAGAATATTAGTATATTAACAGTGTAATCCAAAACAC
>PWHJ01000198.1 GCA_003554865.1 Bacteroidota bacterium
CGGTATCTTATCAATTCGGATACGGCCCGAACATACTCAACTACGGCGGTGTGGCAGGTATGATAATGGCATTCCATCTAATCGGTAGGTACCTGGAAGATAAAGCCACCGGTAAGGCCTCTCAAGCCATAAAGAAGTTGATGACTCTGGAAGCCAAGACCGCACGGGTGATCAGGAACGGCCAGGAGGAAGAGATATCGGTGGAGGAGATAGATATCGGAGATATCATGGTTGTCCGCCCGGGAGAGAAGATACCCACAGATGGTGTCGTTGTATCCGGTGAAAGTTCGGTGGACGAATCCATAGCCACCGGAGAGTCCATGCCTGTGAATAAGGGGGAGGGAGATGAAGTCATTGGAGCTACCATCAACAAAGAGGGTGCACTGAAAGTAGAGGCCACCAAGGTAGGAAAAGATACCTTCCTATCCCAGGTGATAAAGATGGTAGAGGAGGCCCAGGGATCCAGGGTACCCATACAGGCCTATGCAGATAAGGTGACTTCCTACTTCGTCCCTGCCATAATCACCATAGCTGTAAGCGCATTCATACTTTGGATGGTTTTCCCGAGTACCTTCCATTCCATCGTGGTTTGGGCGGAACCGATTTTACCGTGGGTGAACCCAGAACTGGGTGTGATCTCTCTAGCAATATATGCAGCGGTGGCGACCCTGGTCATAGCGTGCCCGTGTGCTCTTGGACTGGCAACACCCACTGCACTCATGGTGGGAAGCGGTAAAGGTGCCGAGAATGGGGTCCTGATACGCAGGGGAGAAGCTATCCAGCTCATGAAAGATGTGAACGTGATCGTACTGGATAAGACGGGGACCATCACAAAAGGTGAACCCGGTGTGACCGATGTGGTAGGAGGAGAAAAAGTGCTGAGGTACGCTGCCTCCTTGGAAGTGAATTCCGAACACCCGCTGGGTGAAGCCATCGTGAAGAAGGCGAGGGAACAAGATATAGAATTCAAAGAATCGGAAGACTTTGGATCGGTGACCGGCCGAGGTGTGAAGGGAAGTATAAACGGCTCCGAGGTATTGGTGGGTACGCCGGAACTCATGGAACAATACGGAGTCGAGTTGACTAAGATGGACCATTTCAGAAAACTGCAGAGGGAAGCGAAGACCGTGGTCTTCGTAGCCGTAGATGGTAAGACCGTCGGTATGATCGCTATCGCAGATCAGTTGAAAAGCGACTCGAAAAGAGCTATCCAGGCTCTTAAGGAAAAGGGACTCACTCCGGTGATGCTGACAGGAGATAATGAAGAAACAGCCAAGGCCATCGCTAAGCAGGTGGGGATCACCAGGGTTTTAGCCGAGGTGATGCCCGATGATAAGGTCGAGGAGGTCAAAAAACTGCAGAAAAACGGAGACCTCGTTGCTATGGTAGGCGACGGTATCAACGACGCTCCGGCATTGGAACAGGCAGACGTTGGCATGGCCATCGGTACCGGTACGGATATCGCCATAGAGAGCGGAGATATTGTGTTGGTGAAAGGTGATCTTTCGGCAGTGGTAAAGGCTGTCAAGCTATCCCAAGCAACGTTCAAGAAGATACAGCAAAATCTGGTATGGGCGTTCTTCTACAACGTGGTCGCTATCCCGGTGGCCTTCGTTGGATTGCTACATCCTCTGATAGGTATGGCGGCGATGTCCTTTTCGAGTATCAACGTGGTGACCAATTCTAATCGGCTGAAAAAAGTAGATATAAGCATGAAGGAGGTAAGATAAAATGGATCAAACTGGATTACTGCAACACATAGCACACCTTCATCACGAGGGCACGGGCTGGTGTCCATCGACGGGGACGTGGGGATGGTTCTGGATGTTCATTGGGACAGTTGCTCTTATCGTGATAACCATACTCATTATCTATCTATTGTTCAAAGAAGATGGCGTAAAAAATACTAAGACGGCCCTGAGAAGACCTGAGGATATAATCGACGAGCGGTATGCTAGAGGTGAGATATCGACTAAAGAGTACAGAGAAAAGAAAAAAGAGATACGTTGATAAAACTTTTAGTCCATCTCCAGTGATCATGTAGACTTAAAAACCTTGAAAAAAGGATAAGCATATATACACATCAGATCTAAAATAAAGCGGAGAGTGATCGACTTGGATACGGTACATAGACTTGGGAAATCATTTGAAAGTATGATGAAAGTCCAAGAAAGCAAATTTTTTAAAAAAGCAATCAAAGACTTTGAGAGAGGTAAAAGGGATATCATCCAAGGTATAGATGATGAAAAATATAGATCAGGAAGATCTACGCTGGAGATCATACGATCATTCACTGATAATGACGAAGATACTTACTGGCTATGGTTGATGTACACTATCAATTTGAAGATAAACGGTAAAAAAGGATCTGTCAAAAAAAGAAGATCCTTCTTCGATGTAAAGCGCACCGAAAGATTCAGCCATTTCAGCGGAAAGTGTGCATTATGTGATAAAGAGATCACCTTCACCGATGAAGAACAGAGAAAAGGGGACATCAAGTGTCATAATTGTGGGCAAACATACAGTGAAGACGATATGTATTCATTTCTATATCTATGATTTTA
>PWHJ01000041.1 GCA_003554865.1 Bacteroidota bacterium
CTTTCATTCTTAGTCGAGGATATCCATCCTCTCTCATTTCCCAAACATTTTCGAAGTCCCACCCTGCATTTGTGAATGTTGATTTTCTTTTCATGTCTTCAGTAGGTTTTCCGGTTCCACATCTACTATCTTGTTGATTTGAAGTATCTAAATCCCAGAAATTTCCGTAGCATTTGGAATTATCACCTGTTTCGTATCCTAAAAGACCTCCTACAGTTTCTTCGTCTTCTCCTGATACTGGGCCCATCGAATATGAATTTTCTATAACTGTTCCTTTTGAAGTATAACTTGCTTGTCTTCCAACTAGTCCTCCAACTTCTTCAGGACCATATACATCTACGTTGGCGTAACTGTTTATTATCTTGGATCCATCATCATTTATTCCTACTAATCCTCCTGCTCCATAGAATGAAGATTCAAGTGTGGATGGAGACCAATGAGAAACGCCTGCACGGGATGAGTTTATCACTCCATCTAAGTTAAGTCCTACTAATCCTCCAACGGCGCTGGATCCATATACATCCGTGGAAAGAGCTACACTATTAACTATTTCTCCACCTGGACCCATGTATCCTACTAAGCCGCCTACAAATGAATTTCCTTTAATTGTGCTGAAAACTACTTTTGATCCTCTTATTAATCCTCTGTTTTCTCCTGCTAATCCCCCAACATCAGCGGAAGATGATTCTACATTCATATAAACTAAATCTAGATTTATTACTTCTCCATCTCTACCAATATGTGAAAATAAGCCTAAATTACTTTCATCTCGCGTGATATTTAGATCTAATACTTTGTTGTATCCTCCATGTATAGTTCCTTGGAAAGGATTATTTTTGTCTCCAATGGGTTCGAAGTTATATCCTTCACAGTCTATGTTATTCATGACTACGTAATTACCCTTTAAATTACCTTCAATTGCTTGTAATTCTCCACATGTCCTTATTTCAGTTATTTGTTCAGTTGTTGCTAATCCTAAACCAGTTAAAATTAAAGTTATTGTTATCGCGAAAAATACGTATTTGATTATTTTCATATTCATTTTTTCCTCTCCCGTTTATTTATATTAAATCTGTTATCATTTGTGGATAGTAACATATTTAAATGTTATACTATTAATGATTTTTCTCTACTGCTCGATATCTTTTTCAAGATCAAGGTTTTCCGATAATCTTTGTTTGATGTCTTCTCTTTTGTAGTATCCTAGTGACAGCATAATTATCGCTATTAACACTACTGCTCCTGCTGCTGGATTTGCAAGTGCCCCGATTACTAAACCTGTTACTGTAGTAGGTTCTTCTTCTGTTAAAACATTCACATTTATTTCTTTTTGTTGATTTTCACTGTTTATTAATACTATGTGTTCTCCTGAGTCATTTAATTCCGTTTCCCATGTAAGCGTAATTTCTTGTGTTTCTCCTTCGTCTAAAGTGATTTCTTGGGAATCTAGAACTTCTTCTGGATCTTCTTTACTAATTACTATTGTTTGTGTTCCCGGTGCTCCACCTGTATTCATGATTTCAATTGTTATGTTTAATTCTTCACCTTCAATTACTTCTTCATCGTATTCTATTACATCTATCTCGAAGTATGGTTGTTTTTCAGCAAATTGAGCATTTATTGTTTTTTCACTTGTCATCTCTATAGTTATTGTTTCTTCTGTTGATTCATAGTCTCCGGTCCATTCTGTGAATTCGTGTCCTTCATCTGGATTTGCTGTTAATTCTACTTCTGTTCCGTGTTCGTATTCTAATTGATCTGGGTTTATTTCTACTGTTCCATTTCCATCTACATTTACGTTTAATGGATAGGTGTTTATTTCGAAGTTTGCTGTTATTTCTTTGTCTTCAGTCATGTTGAATTTTATTGTTTCTTCAGTGCTTGGATGTCTTCCCGTCCATTCTGTGAAGGACCAGTTTTCTTCGGGCATTGCAGTTACTTCTACTTCTCTTCCTTCGTTGTAAGTGTAGGCTCTTTCTCCCAGTGAAGTGGTTCCTTGTCCTTCTACATTTATTGTTAATCTGTATTGAGTTGGACCTGGTGCTTGTCCTCCACCGCCTCCTCCTGTGCCATCATCGTCATCATCTTCTTCCGTTACTATGACGTTTACTGTGTCTTCATGGTCGTTACTTTTAACTATTATTTCATGAGTTCCTTCTTCTTCAGCTGTCCATGTGAAGTTACCTTGGTAGGTTTCATTTGGCTGTAGAGTTACTTTTTCTTTTTCTTCTACGTTTCCATTCTTTTCAACTGCGAATGTAATATTTTGTGTTCCTTCAATATTTCCTTTATTTGTAATTTCGTATTCTACTGTTACTTCATCTTCAACTGTGAATTCTTCATCTTCCTGCGGTGATGTTATGTTCACTTCGAAGTAGGAATGATTTTTTTCCTCGAAGTTCGCTGTGATTGAGTAGTTTCCAAGCATTTCAATCGTTGTGTTTGGTGATTCTACATCGCTTATTGTGCTTGTGTCACCTGTCCAATTGATGAATCTGTTGCAAGTATCTTCTTCAGCTAAAAGAGATACTTCTTCCCCTTCTCTGTATGTGAATGTTCCTTC
>PWHJ01000051.1 GCA_003554865.1 Bacteroidota bacterium
GCTCCCTGGCAAAAGAAGACAAAACCGCTGCTGCGCGGCATGTGAGAAGCTACAAGGAGCGTTTGGCAAGCCAGTAGACAAAACAGTTTAAAACAGCCGGAAGCGTTTGATTATTTGTGGGGATTTGCCGGGCAACGCTGTTAGCCTGTCCAGCCTGACGGTTTTGCCCGCAATTTATGCTTGCCTGGAGCAGGACAGGCTTTGCCCGGGTAGTGACGGGGGGAAATGCTATGCCAAAACCCAAAAAACGAATTTTTATGTCCTCACCCCACATGAGCGGGAAAGAGCAAAAGTACATTGAAGAAGCCTTTGAAACTAACTGGATTGCCCCCCTGGGCCAGCACGTAAATGCCTTTGAACAAGAAGTGGCTGCCTATGCCGGAGTAAAAGGGGCGGTGGCCCTTAGTTCGGGCACGGCAGCTTTACATTTAGCCCTACGGCTGGCAGGGGTCGGGGCCGGCGACCGGGTTTTTTGCTCCTCTTTGACTTTCGTGGCCAGCGCCAATGCGGTCCTTTACCAGGGAGGCGAGCCGGTTTTGATCGATTCGGAGCCGGGTTCCTGGAACATGTCACCTGCTGCGCTAAAGCGGGCCTATTTGCAGGCCCGGGAAAAGGGGTGTCTGCCCAAGGCCGTGCTGGCGGTCAACCTGTACGGGCAAAGCGCCGATTATGATCCTATTTTGGAACTTAGCGAGCAGCACGGGGTACCGGTGATCGAAGATGCGGCAGAGTCCCTGGGAGCTACCTACAAAGGGAAAGCCAGCGGTTCTTGGGGTAAATTTGGTATTTTTTCTTTCAACGGGAATAAGATCATCACCACCTCCGGGGGCGGGATGCTGGTCTCCGATGATCTGGAGGCGATGGATAAGGCCCGGTTTTGGGCCACCCAGGCCCGGGATACGGCGCGGCATTACCAGCACAGCGAACTGGGCTATAATTATCGGCTGAGCAATGTGCTGGCCGGGATCGGCCGGGGCCAACTGGAAGTGCTGGACCGGCGGGTGGAGGCCCGGCGGGCTGTGTTTCAACGCTATTATGAGGCTTTTTCCGGGGTGGAGGGGATCGAATTCATGCCCGAGGCCGGTTTCGGGCGTTCGACCCGCTGGCTTACCGCCCTGACGGTGGACCCGGAAAAATGCGGTGTAGGCCGGGATGAGCTCATCGATGCCCTGGAACGGGAGAACATCGAGGCCAGGCCGGTCTGGAAGCCCATGCACCTGCAGCCCCTTTTTGAGGGGTATGAGTATTTTCCTCATGACTCCGTGCATAGTGTCTCGGACGGGCTTTTCGCCCGGGGGCTGTGCTTGCCATCGGGTTCCAATCTGACGGAAGAAGACCAGGCCCGGGTGATTGAAACGGTGCGGCGCTGCCTGGATGCCCCGGCTTGAGGCTTTTCTGGCTTTCCCTATAAAAGGAATAATGATAAGATGTACTACATAGCCTACTAATTTATTGCGTATACATCGGGAAGCAGGGAAAGCTCTGTCGCTTGCCCCTTCGGTCACCCGTTTCGCTAGGAAAGCGCCAGAACTGCCGTTCGTTTCTTCCCCGATCCCATGGCTTAGCCGTGGGAGCATGTCAATAATAATGCGAGTAAATCATGACTTTTTTGGATGTGACCGATGCGGTATCGCAGTTTTGAAAGTGAAAAAGTAAAAAGACGCAGACACTGGAAAGTGGCAGCGATCGCCATGGCTGTCTTGTTGGTGTTTGTTTTTCTTTTCCGGGAGCCTTTGATGGTACGGGCAGGACAGGCTCTGGTGGCCGATGATCCGCCCCGGGAGGCCGATGCCATTGTGGTCTTGATGGGCAGTATCCCCGACCGGGTGGTGCACGGGGTGGACCTGTACCGGCAGGGTTACGCGGACAGCCTGGTGATGATCCGAACCCGGGAATATGAGGATTATGAAATTATGGAGGAGCTACAGCTGTAAATACCCGGGACTGTGGACATCAACAAAGACATTGCCCTGCAGCTGGATATGCCAAAAGAAGATATCATCGTCCTGGATTACGGCTCCGACAGCACCTACGACGAGGCCGTGGCCGTAAAGGAGTATCTGGGGGTGGAGGCGCGGGAAAAAGAGACGATGATTGTAGTCACCTCCAAATATCATTCCGCCCGGTCCAAGAAAATCTTCGAACGGGTCCTGGGTGATGAGGTTGAAGTCCTGTCCAGCCCTTCCCCCTATGATCCTTTTGATCCCGAGAGCTGGTGGAAGCACCGGAACCAAGCCAGAAGCGTGCTTTTTGAGTACCAAAAGTTTATTAACTTCTACCTGTTCCAGAGGTAAGTAGCTCTGCATACTAATTAACCAGGAAAAAATTGGGGTGAAGTGATGAAACTGCTTGTTACAGGAGCTGCAGGCTTTATCGGTTATCATCTAAGCAAACGATTGCTGGAAAAAGGCTGCGAGATTGTGGGACTGGACAACCTCAATGATTATTACGAGGTAAGCTTGAAAGAGGACAGGCTCAAACGGCTGGTCCAATACGATGGGTTTACGTTTGTCCAGGCATCCCTGGAAGACCGCGACAGGGTGGAAAAGCTATTTGAAA
>PWHJ01000217.1 GCA_003554865.1 Bacteroidota bacterium
GGCAGATAAAAAAGATCCGACGCTTTCCCATGACGAAAAACTAAAAGTAGAAAACCTTCTGGAAGGACTTGAAAATTATCGTCCTAAGCGAAAAGGGTGGACTTGGCGGAAACAAGAAGGTCCACTTAAAGTGGGGCCATTTGAATACAAAGAGGTATCAGAACCTTTAAAGAATAGCGAACCACTGCCTGCAGCCCACAGCTTCCAAAATATTGATCCACAGCCTGATTGTGTGATAACCTCTGAAATTGCTTCAGGTAGGTTTGAAGATGATGTGAGAAGAATGCGAATGGCTGCCTGGCATGGGGCTGATCATATGATGGTGATAAGAACAGCTGGACAGAGCCATTTCGATGGACTGATAGAAGGCACCCCTGAAGGTGTTGGGGGAATCCCTATTTCTAGAAAACAGCTGCGGGCAACGAGAAGGGCCCTAGACCTGATTGAAGAGGAAGTGGGTAGACCGATCAACCTGCACTCCTATGTAAGTGGTGTAGCTGGCCCTGAGATAGCGTGTTTATTCGCTGAAGAAGGGGTTAATGGAGCACATCAGGATCCCCAATACAACATTCTATACAGGAATGTGAACATGGTAAGGTCAGTTGTTGATGCAGCTGTAGCTAAAAACTTAATGAAATCAGTTGGAATGCTTCAGATAGATGGTGCCCATAATGCTAATGCTACGGCAAGAGAAGCTTGGAAAGTTATGCCTGAATTGATGGTTCAGCACGCAATCAACACTGCTTTTTCTAAAAGCGTGGGAATGCCTGAGAACCTGATTGCTTTATCTAGTGTGCCGCCAACGGCTCCACCAGCACCGGCTTTAACCTTGGATCTTCCTTATGCTGTTGCTTTAAGGGAGCTGTTCCCTAATGCTAATATCAGGGCTCAGATGAACACTAAGTACATTGAATCAGATACAAGAGAGGCAACTGTCACCCATGTGTTAAACCTTCTGATCAGTAGATTGACTAGAGCGGAAATTCAGAGTACCATCACACCTGATGAAGGACGGAATGTACCTTGGCATCACTTTAGTGTTCAAGCTGTTGACACGGCGAAACAAGCTTTAGTTGGCATGGACGGCTTGAAGGATTTAGTAGAGTTGAAGCGGGACGGGATTTTAGGTGAAAGAGTAAGGGAACTTAAAGAACGAGCTGTATTGTTCTTTGAAGAAATCCTTGAAGCCGGAGGCTACTTCAAAGCTGTAGAAGATGGTTATTTCGTTGATTCTGGCTATTATCCAGAACGTAACGGTGATGGTATTAAACGGGAAATTAATGCGGGTGTTGGTGCCAATACAATTGTTCAGCGAGATGAAGATTATGTGGCGCCTGTGTGTGAGCATTTTGGATATAATAATATACCCGAAGAGTGGAACGCCCCATGTGAACCGGTTGATGGCTGTACACTATGTGACCCTGATAAGATCGCATATATTGATGAATTGGATGAAGAAGATAATGTTGAAAAACGGCTTGAACAAACTAAAGATTACAGAAAAACTGAAAATAAGCTGCTCCCTGAAGTAGAATGGGCAGGGGATGGCGTCGCATGTATGACAATGTTCCTTCCAGTCCCTGAACGTGTTGCGGAGTATGCTGCCCTTGAAATGGTAGAAAAAATGGGTTGGAAGGATTGTGAAGTGATCCATAAACAAGTAATGCAAGAAGCTGAAGGCACTTATGTAGAAGTTAAAGGAAAAATACCTTATGAAGTGAATCCCTCAGAACTAGAAATACCAGAACCAGAAGAACTACTCCCAGAAGATGAAATAAGGGATTATGTTTCTGAAAACGGAATGAAAGTAGTTGCTGCAACTGTTGGAGAAGATGAACACTCCGTTGGTATGAGAGAGATTATTGATATTAAGCACGGCGGGATTGAAGCCTTCGGTATTAAATCGGAATATTTAGGGACTTCTGTACCTATAGAAAAAGTTGTGGATGCAGCAGTAGAAACTGACGCAGATGCTATCCTAATTAGTACTATTATCACCCATGGTAATGTTCATAGAGATAATATGAAAAAATTACACCAGTTGTGTATTGAAAAAGGCATGCGGGATAACATTATCTTAATCGGTGGTGGCACCCAGGTAACAGACGATTTAGCAAAAGAAGCTGGTATGGATGCAGGATTTGGCAGAGGGACAAAGGGTATCCATGTAGCGAGCTTTCTTGTTAAACAAATGAAAGAAACCTCTTAAACCTTTAAAGCTTAACGATTTAAGGTGTTGGTGGTTTAAGTAAGGGGGAATATTCATGATAGGGAAACTCGTAGCTGAGATAGGGAGTACAACAACTGTAACATCATGGTACTGTCCGAAAACAGGTAAGCTGAAGGGTCAAGGCCAAGGTGCCACAAGTGTTGAGGCAGGTGATGTCCTCCTGGGATTAAAAGATTCCCAGGAGGACCTTAAGTCTAAAATAAATGGTGAACAATTAGATGAGTTCCAACCTGAAGAACTTGAAATGTTTGCTACTAGTAGCGCAGCTGGTGGCTTAAAAATGACTGTTCATGGCCTTGTCTATGATATGACTGCTCGGGCGGCTAGA
>PWHJ01000171.1 GCA_003554865.1 Bacteroidota bacterium
AAATATAAAGCGTGGAGAACCAGTTATATAAACGAATATTTATGGCACGGAATCAAAAATGCAAAAAGAACTGTTCCTGAATTATATCCAGCCCCGCGGGAGGCTTAATCCCGGTATAATATCAACAAAAGGAGCTGATATTAATGCAAGATTATCTTAATATCGATATTACCGGCCAGCTTATTGATGACAATAATATTACCGTTAATTTCGGCAAATTCCACAGTCAATCGGGAGCAGTAGTTTTTACTCCGGGAGAAATTGAAATGTCGGCTGATCTTATTAACCAGTCCGCTCTTATCGGGACCGGCCACAGAGATATAAGAAAAGCAAAAGAATTTATCGGCAAAATCTGTAATGCTATTACCGAAAACCCAAACTTTGACCTGGAGTTATTTGAAATTAAAGTCAACGGCCAGAAAGTCAATTCAAAAATTGATTTCCTCCACACAACACTTAAAAAATATAAATCCTGGTTGCAAGAAAAAGTACTTGCATAACTTAAAGAACCCGGGCCCGGGAACCGGTTATCCTCCCGGAAAAATAAACCTTAATAATGGAGTGATATTATGACTAAATACAACGGCCACCTGAAATTGAGAGTGCCGCAGAAAATGCTGGATAGAATTGACCAGGAAGCCGACCGTCGGGGAGTGAACCGCTCTGAATTTGTCCGCTTTGCTATTGAAAAAGAACTACCTAAAATCCAAAAGGGGGAGTTAAAATGATTACTATCTATGATAACAAAATAACTATGGGGTGTGACGAATACAATAAATTCCTTGATTTTATTGCTGGCGACGGAAAATTAACAGAGCAAGACAAACAAAATTTTGCATATGTTACAATACACAAAAACGGGCAGCTGACTGCCCAGAAAGTAGATGAGCAAGGGTATCTGGGCAACAGTGTGTTTTATTATCATTTTTACGAACCAGAAAATGATAATTTTGGTTGGCAAGAGACAATAGAAGAAATATTAGATTTTGCCAAACAAAACGACATTAAATTAAAGGAAGTACAGCAGGGCTAGGGACTTCCCGGTGAAGGCCCGGGAGCCGGTCTCCGGACCGGCCTCCGCTTATCCCCGGTAAGGACCGGGGATATTCTTTTCCCTATGATTTCACCGTTTCTTCCGGCGAATCAACCTTATTCCCTCCTTTCTCACTATATACTGTCTTCACTATCCACCTAGCCAGAGGGTCATCCACACTTTGCTCAATCACAGCTATTATTCTAAGTGATGGTATTCGCAGCCGAAACCATATTTTTTTATCATCATTGACTATATTATCTATACCCAGCCGGCTTTTTGAAAACAATACTCTGCTAACTATCAGAGCTAATTTTTTCTTACCAATCTGGCCACCTACCCGCTCCTGGAATCTATCTATCGCATGGTCCGTTACTTTGATATTATTCACCTGGTATCACTTCCTCCCGCTCTGGACAATTATGGCATATCCATTTGTTCAGCACCTCTCCTTTTTTTCGTTTTCTGGATACTCTCCGGTCGTATAAATCACACCAGGGGACAGGTATCCCCTTACTGTCAAACCTTTTTTGCTTAAAATGATCACACGGTTTCAACAATTCTGAGCGACAAGCTAAACAAACATCTACATCTTCAGTATTAACTCCACAATATTTACAATTAATATAGTACATCTATTGCTCGTCCAGTTCGCTCTTTTAGTTTTTGATATTCTTCAGCATCAGTTATTTTTGCTTGACAATTATTTTCATCATTCAAAATCGGATCTGCACAATCGGTAAAAGCCTGACATCCTCTTTCATAACTGAAATTTAATTTGCATTCCTGGCAATTTTCTGTATTATGCTCTGCCACATTAATTCACTCCCTTCATGCTCACGCCAGTTACTTCTTTATTCAAATTAAATTTTTGTAGAGTTTCTTATTCAGATGATAAATCATTCTTATCTCCCTCCTCAAACAAGTTTTCTAACCAGTCAATCGCCTCATCAGCACCATAGCAAACTTTTGTTAGCCAGCCTCTCGCTTCTAATTTTTGAAGCCATTCTTTTTGACTTTCAGAAACATCAGAAGGACTTCCATTCTGCCTTTTCAGCTCAATTATTACGCCTTTATGCTTATATATTCTAGTTCCAACCATTCCTCTTATTTTGTTTGGCTCATCAAAAATAAGCACATCCGGCACACCCGGCTTAACTCCCTGCTTTTTCATCTTTGCTCCGGTCACAGCATCCCGATTTCCGCCGTTCGGCACATGACACCAGCAGTAACCTTTCTGGTCAAGATACTCTGCTAATTTCACCTGCTCATCAAACTCTGTGGGGACCTCTTTATCCCAGCGAGTCATTTGTCCACCTCCGATTTTTGTATTTCAACTGCCTCTTTTTGGAATTCTAGCAATTTTTCAGCTAAAACTTTTATTTTTTGCATATTTTCATTTGAAATATTTGTTCTTGAGTTTCAATATATTCATTATCGTTCATTATTTGCCCCTCCTTTCAGAATGGCGGTTCAAACTCCCCTTCATCAAGTTCTTCTAACTCTACCGGCCGGCCCG
>PWHJ01000062.1 GCA_003554865.1 Bacteroidota bacterium
CCGCCTACGGCAGCCAGGAGGAGTTTGTGACCGAAGGTGAGCTGCCAACTGTGACAACTTCAGATGTTACCGATATTACTCATGAATCTGCTGTTTCGGGTGGTGATGTAACAGATGACGGGGGAGTTAAAGTTACTGATAAGGGAGTAGTATGGAGCACATCACAAGGTCCAACTACAGAAAATAATGATGGAAAGACAAATGACGGCGACGGAACAGGGTCTTTTACAAGTGATCTGGAGAGCCTCTCACGTAACACTACCTATTATGTGCGCGCTTATGCCACAAACAGCGAGGGAACAGCTTATGGCGATGAGAAAGAATTTACAACTAAAAGTGAAGTTCCGACTGTTACAACTGCTGATGTTACCGATATAACAACAAATTCTGCTAAAAGCGGGGGTGATGTAACATATGACGGGGGAACTGAAGTCACTGATAAAGGTGTTGTTTGGGATACATCAGAAAATCCCACTACAGATGATAATGAGGGAAAAACAGATGACGGTGACGGAACAGGTACATTTACAAGTGATATTGAGAACCTCTCACCCAACACTACCTATTACGTGCGAGCTTATGCAACAAACAGTGAAGGCACCGCCTACGGCAACCAGGAGGAGTTTGTCACCGAAGGTGAGCTGCCAACTGTGACAACTGCAGATGTTACCGATATCACTCATGAATCTGCTGTTTCAGGTGGTGATGTAACAGATGACGGTGGACTGGAAGTTACCGCCCGCGGTGTTGTCTGGGGATTGTTCGATAGTCCGACGCTGGAGAAAAATGAGGGCATGACTGATGAAGGTAGCGGTGCAGGAGAATTTTCAAGTTCGATTGAAGGACTTGTTGAGGAAACTACTTATTATGTCCGGGCTTATGCCACTAACAGTGAAGGAACATCTTACGGGGATGCGAAAAGCTTTGAAACCGAAAGAGAGCCTGTATATGATATTGAAGGCAATGAATATACAACTGTTGAAATAGGTGCTCAGGAATGGATGGTTGAAAACCTGAGAACAACCAGGCTGAATGACGGAACTGAAATTACAGAAATTGAAGATGGCGGGCAGTGGGCTGGTTATGAAAACTCTGTTTACAGCTGGTATGATAATTACGGGGAAAAGTTCAAAGATGTATACGGTGCACTTTACAATTTTTATACCGTTGCAACGGGTAAATTATGTCCTGAAGGATGGCGCGTACCTACCGAAGATGACTGGGATGAGCTGATAAATTATCTTGGGGGAGATGAGGTGGCCGGAGGCAAGCTGAAATCTACCACAGGTTATTGGACCAAACCCAATGAAGGCGCTACCAATGAGAGTGGCTTTACAGCATTACCCGGAGGTTCACGTATTGCAGAAGCTTTTGATGAGTATTCTGACGGGGAATTTATTTTGCTAGCAGAATGGGCCTTCTTCTGGAGCTATCATTATATTCAAGAAGAAGAAGGTGGCCTTAATTATGTATTACGTTATGATGAAGCAAAAATAATAAAAGGTCAGGGGGCAAAAATTGGAACCGGTCAATCGGTCCGTTGTATAAAGGGTGAGCAGGGTGACTTGCCGGGAGATCCTCCGAAATATATCATGCCATAAACAGAAAAATCTTTTTATGGTAGTATAATTTAAGGGGAAGTTTACTTTGCAGGGTTCATATCAATTTCCTTGATAAATGCATCGCTGTATCCCATTTCCCATATTTCGGGCAAATGGGATGCAGCCTCTTCACGGCTGCCAAAATCTCCCCATGTGTATCTGTAAATCCCGTCGTTTCCGGTGTGGCAATATATCCTTGGGAACCGATCAAATTTTTCGGGATTAATGAAATTTGAAGTTGCTACGAGCTGTATTGTATAATTGGGCGAGAAGTCGTTTATCCGTATGAAAGCGTCAGAGTAAGTTTCCCTGTAATTTTCGGTTAACTCTTTGCGGGCATCATCATATGAGTGGTAATATTGTGAGATGACTCTGCTGAACCCGTCCTTGTCAAAGATGACTATTGCATCGTTTCCCCCGGTCCTTTCAAAAACCTGCTCATTTACCTTTTCTGCAAGTGCCATAAACTGCACATTGAAGGATTTACCGTAACCTTCACGGTAAATGACACCATCGTGTGTATCCTCTACGAGATAATTTGAATCTGTTTTTAAAGAAAGTTTTTCCGTTTCCGATTCTATACCGCCGGAGGCTTGATAATTCCACTTTATTGCAATATCCGGGACCTTACTCTCCGATGCCTCTGGGTCAATGACTTCACCCGAATCTGTGGCAATGTCATCGGGCCCTGGCATGAGAGTTTCTTCAGCAACCAGTTCATGGTCCTCTTCCAGGATCACCTTGTAAATGTCTTTTTGCCCGTAGCTATCTTCACCGTAAAGGGATATATATCCGGTCTCCCCGTTGTCAAGGGGAAAGAAAAAAATGTTGTCGCCTGTATTGTTCAGGGGATAACCTGCATTGTGCACATTTGAAAGATCTTCGGTCTCGGCGTAAAATATATCGTACCCTCCCATGCTGTTATGTCCTTCCGAGCTGAAGAACAGGTACTTCCCGTCTGATGTCGGAAACGGAGTCTCTTCATTAAAGGGTGTATTTATAGTTGGGCCGAGATTTTCAACGTCATCCCATCTTCCCCTGCGGTTAAGGGTGGCACGGTATATATCCAGTCCGCCGTACCCGCCGCTCCTGTCGCTTGTAAAATAGAGTGTTTCTCCGTCACCCGATATTGAAGCATGAGTTTCGTTAGAGCGCCGGCGGCTTACAGGTCTGCCGACTCTTTCGGCTGAACTCCATCTCCCGTCATCGTAAGAGCTGCTGTAAATGTCAGACCTGTTGGTGCCGTGATACACAAAGTAAATTGTATTCCCCTCGTGTGACAGGCTTGTTGTCATAAGATAGTCATTTTCGAGCTGATGGCTTATGTTGACCGGCCTTTTCCAGTTGTCATTCTCCCTGCGAGCAACGTAGATGTCAAATCCGTGTCTTGAAATGCTTGTGTAAGCCATAGTTTGGCCGTCGCCCGAGACTACCGCATTCACATTGGAGGCAATACTGTTAATATCCTTCCCAAGATTAATTTTCCTTATAAAACCAGGATCCGACATAAAATCCTTAGCGTTATGGCAGCTTTCAATGTACCGGTCAACTACCATCTGAAGATGATGGTCGGTGGGTAGTTCGTCTTTAAATATTTCGTAAGAATCTTTGGCTTCTTCAAAAAGGTTGTTCCTTTGATATGCAACCCCCAGCAGAAGTAAGGTTTCAAGAGGAGCTTTTTCTTCCTTTATTGAGCCGGGGTACGCTTCCGGGGAAATGTTGCCGGCAGCTTTTTTCAGGTATTCGAAAGCTTTTTGGTCTTGCCCGCCTGCATTCAGATAAGAATAACCTGCCATGAACATCAGGTTTTCATTTTCGGGCAGTTCTTCGAGCATTTTTATGTAAGTTGTGGCAGCCAGCTCATACTGAAAATTTGCCATATAATATTCGGCATCCTGGTGCAGCATATCCACTCTGTTCCAGTTTTGCGGAAGGCAAACGAGAAAATTCAGCAAAAAAATAACTGCCGCTGTTGAGAATGTTCTCATATATACAGTTATGAAATAAAAATATTCAGGTAAAATGCATATTTACATGATATTATACGTTTTTACCGTAAAAAGGTTATTTATTTAAAAAGCGGCTTAATCAAATAACTTACAAGCAGAGCTCCGAAAACCGTAACAAAAAGATGAGCTCTGAAGTCTTCGTAGGCAAGGGGATAAGATATAGCGGCTATAATAATTGCAACTATTATAAATATTATAAGATGTTTTTTTTCTTTTGATCTTTGTTTCTTTTTTGACATGCAAATAAAAGCTGTAAATTGACAATAGATTATGCCGGGTTTTGCCGGTATTTAGCCTGAAAAATAACTCAGGGCATCAGAAAAATAGCTATAAGTACTACGATCAGGACCACGGCAGCTCCAATTATAACTGCTGCCGGTAAAGGTGATCGGTCAAAGCTTCTGTTTTTGTCTCTGCGCATATCTTTTGATTTTGGTTTAGGTTTTAATATAACTATTAATAAAACGTCAAATTTATTTTATTTCGTCTTTTTTAAAAATTTAACATGAGGAAAGCCCAAATCATTACATTGAGCGTAATTTTTTTTACTGCTTGTTTTGCTTGCAGGCGGGATGAACAAAAAGACTTACCTGTGGTTCTTACCTCAGCCGCCTCGGAGGTGACGGCTAATTCTGCCAAGGTTGGCGGGGAAATAACAGTTGACGGGAGTTCTGAGATAACAGCAAGAGGAGTTTACTGGGGAGAGACTGATAATCTTCCTGAAGCGGGCGAAAAATTAGAGATTGGTAAGGGCACCGGAGAGTTTTCTGCTTTTGTTGAAGGCTTGGAAAAAAGAACAACTTATTATTTTAAGGCTTTTGCCACTAATAAAAATGGCACTGCATACGGAGAGGTTAAAAGTTTTAAAACCACCCTTTTTACATATGGCGAAGGTCTAAAAGATCGTGACGGAAATTATTACAAATCCATAATAATAGGTGATCAGGAATGGATGGCCTCAAACCTTAAAGTGACAAATTACCGCAACGGGGATCCTATACCAGGGGTGAGGCCAGATGATCAATGGGAAAGTTTGAGCTCGGGGGGGTATATATGGTATGATCATGACAGTGCAACCCTCGGGGACCAATATGGGGCCTTGTATAACTGGCATGCTGTAAACGACGAAAGGAGGCTTTGTCCTGAAGGCTGGCGTATTCCAAAGAAAGAAGACTGGGAGGAGCTTATAGAATACCTGGGTGGCGAAGATATGGCCGGTGGTAAAATGAAGTCAACCAGAACGTTCCCCGATCCGCATCCCAGGTGGGATGATCCAAACACGGGGTCAAGCAATATAAGCGGTTTTTCCGGCTTTCCTGCAGGCTACCGTGAAAAGCTCGGGAGATTTGTGCATCTTGGCGAAAGAGGTTTCTGGTGGTCTGCAACAGAGCATCAGGTAAGTGAAACGATGGCTGTCAATGCTGTTCTCAATTCCGATTCCCAATCAATTTTATTTCTTTTTTCTTCCAAAAACAGGGGTTGCAGTGTACGTTGCATAAAAGAATAGGCCAATCTAAATGGGCTGAGATTAGAAAAACCAGATGTTTAAAAGAGGCTGATAAAAAAAGTCCGGCTAAGTGCCGGACTTTCCAGACATGCTTGTATCACGTTTTGCTTTTATTCAATTGGAGGCTGCTCCTGTTGCGGAGGCTCTTGTTGCGGAGGCTCCTGCATTGGTTGCTCCTGCATTGGTTCTTGAGGCTGCTGTTCTTCCAGAATGCTGTGAATTCTTTCCTGTAATTCAGGATCCTCCTCATAGGCATCAAGTATCTCTTCATACCTTTGATATGAAAGACCCGTTTCTTCAACGGCTTCCATAAGGGTTTCCTCAAATTCCTTTTGGATCTCCTCTATGTTTTCCATTGCAACCTCAAAAGCATCCATTTCTTCCTCGGTTGCCTCCGGTTCGGCACCCATTTGGATAGACTGGTTGATCTCCTGGAATTTTTCTGGTGTAATGTCTTCCTGATCATCAATTTCTTCCATTACCTGCATCTGGCTCATTTGTTGAAGCGGCATAATTTGCTCAACTGCTTCAACAAAAAGCTGGAGCTCCTCATCGGTAAAGCCGTTTTCACCTTCACGCTCATCAGGAGAGTCGCAGTAGCTCATCGAAAACAGCATTACAAATGCTGTGATCAGTGACAAAAGGGTGTTTTTAAAATTTCTCGAATTTTTCAAAATCATTTTTAAAGCATTTATTGTTTAACATTTTAGTATATAACATATATAAAATATCTTTATTGTCTAATAAGAAGGTAAATTTTACTTAAGAGTCAATATTAATATTTAAATTATCCCCTGGAGTTGAGTTCTTGCCAATAGTTTTTAATATAATTATATTGTCAGCCATTGCCAGGTTTTTTCATGGTTACACTGGCAATTTTTTACCGGTTTGGAAGAAGTTGTTGTTTTATTGAGTTGCTTTTAACAACTTTGTATAACAAGAGGAGTTTATTTCTAATCGATAATTAATTTTTGAATTGACAAAAAATTGGTTTTTCTGCGCCGTACTTTTTTTCCTTTTCCATAATGCTGAGGCTGTCGATGACGGCCTGGATGATCTGCTTAATCATGACAGTGGCAATTCCAGGGTTTTCTTCAAGATTGATCAGGGATTCCGCAGTGGGCGTTTTCTTGATCAAAGGATGTCGAATCTTCATTATTCAGGTCCCGGGGCAGTAATTAATTTTTCACGTTATGCCTACAGAAAGGATTATAATTCCGAGCTCTCTTTTGCACGTTTTTATTTCAATCCTTCATTGCCCCGGCATAAGAATACTATTGTTTATAATGCCGGTGGTGGTATTCGCTACCTTCATCTTAACAGGGTCTCTCCGGTAGGGCCATTCCAGGTCCATGTTGGGGGAGAGGTAAACTTTTCAGCAGATGCCAGGTATGCCCCCCGCCTTGCCAACTCTTTTTTGTTTGCTGATTTTATTGCCAATATCAGACCTAAGGCTGAATTTTCTACCACTCACTTTTTTTTGTGGAAGGACTGGGATATTGATCTCTCTCTTGCATGGGGGCTGGGGGGATATGCTTTAAGTTTGCCAAGATACGGAGTAAGTTACAGACTTGCGGATGACGGGGGAGTGGCTCTTCAGGGATATAAAGGTCAGATACTTCATCCGGCAAATTATTTAAATCTTACAACTTCCCTGTTCATCAGGGAATCTTTTGGGGGAGCCGGCAATCCAAACTGGTTCAGGGCAGGGTATATTTGGGAGTATTCTTCAGTAAAGACCCCCCATGATCTGTATTTCCAAAACGCTGCTCATAAATTTGTACTTGAGCTCTATTTCAGGGTTAACTAAAAGGAGCTTGCGGTCATTATAAATTATTTTTTATGTATAAAACTTTATTAAAATACCTGTTTTGCTGTTTTCCCCTTATCGTCTCCTGTGAGAAAGCCGTTATTGAGAAGGATGCGCAGACTGATGCCGAGGCTGTTTTTGAGGAAGTATGGTCGTTTGCCGACAGGTATTACTCATTTTTTGAGTACAAGGAAATTGACTGGGATGAGGTTTACAGTCGTTATCGCCCGCAGGTTAGAGAAGGTATGTCTGATGTGGAATTGTTTGATCTTTGCGCAGACATGCTATATGAGTTGAAGGACGGGCATGTTAACCTCGTAAGTCCGTTTGACCGCTCCCGCTATTGGGAATGGTACCTTGACAGTCCGGAAAATTTTTATTATTCAATTATAGAAAGAAATTACTTTAAAGACCGTCAACGCTATATCGGTCCTCTTGAATTTCTTGAGATGAATGATATCATATATATTTACTACGGGAGTTTTGCCCAGCCGATAAGTAAAGGAAATATGGCCCAGATTATCGGTGCGCTTGAAGATAAATCGGGTTTGATAATAGATGTCAGAAACAATGGCGGGGGCAGCACTGAAAACGCCAGAATGCTGGCTTCACACTTTACTGATGAAAAGGTTTTTGCTGGCTACAATTATATGAAAGACGGTCCTGAACATGATGATTTTCGCAGGCGTGAAGTTCATATAGAACCCTCTTCTGTAAATTACACGGGGGATGTTATTGTGCTTACCAATCGCAAAAGTTATAGCGCTACCACATATTTCGTCCAATATATGAGTGAATTACCCAATGTGACTTTTGTAGGAGATACCACCGGAGGCGGAGGCGGGATGCCGGCATTCAGGGATTTGCCCAATGGGTGGCTTCTGAGGGTTTCCAGCACAATGTTTTACTCACCGGATGGGTTTAATATTGAATCAGGGATCCCTCCTGATGTCCAGGTTGATATGTCAAAAGAGTCCATTTCCGAAGGCAGGGATGATATACTTGATACAGCTGTAAATTTGCTTGAAAATGAGGCGGCTTTGGAAGAATAAAACCAGCAAATAATCTGTTTATAAATAAAAAACTATTATAAAACAGAACCTGTGATCAAATGAAACCACTTGTTTTTTTATTGGTTGCTTTACTTTTTCCGTTAAGTTTTTATGGTGAAGAGTCTCCTGAAGGAGATAGTGCACCAAAGACAAACAGGCTGCTTTGGAAGATCACCGGTAATGAGCTTGAATCACCCTCCTATCTGTTCGGGACTATGCATCAGATATGTCGTGAGGATTTTGTGTTTTTTCCACGTTTCTGCAAGGAGCAGTTTCGGCTTGTCAACCCTTTAGAGGAGAAGTTGTTGGAGACAGAAAAGCTTGTACTTGAGGTGAACACCGAACATCCAAGATATTCTTATGAAATCAGGCAAATCATGTTTATTGAGGATAATCTCAATTTGCGAACAATACTGACCAGAAACCAGTATGATCTTGTAAGTGATTTTTTCAGCGACAGCCTTGGGGTTGATATTGAGAGATATTCACATATCAGGCCTTTCTTTCTGGTATCGGAAATATACCCACATATTCTCGGCTGCACTCCCCAAAGCTATGAGAATTATTTGATTGATAAAGCATATAAAAATGATATAGAGATAGGGGGGATAGAAAGTATTCAGGATCAGATTGTGCTGTTTGAAAACATTAAGCTGGAGGATGAAATAGATGAATTGATTATTACAATAGAATATTATGAAGAGATACGTCAGGAGTTAAAAGAAATGGTAAGGCTTTACCGTAAAATGGACCTGGAAGCTTTCAGAAGAGTATCGGAAGGTGCCGGGGAAGATGATATTTATGCAGATGCCGGGTTTATTACAGAAAGAAACTTAAAGTGGATACCCGATATGAAAGAATTAATGCATGAAAAACCGGTGTTTTTTGCATTTGGTGCTGCACATATTCCCGGGGAAAAAGGGTTGATAAATTTGTTGCGTCAGGAGGGATACAAGGTAGAGCCGGTTTTTTAATCTTTTTTGATGCAGCGAATGTAGGCGCCGCTGTTTTTGCTGTAGACCCCTTCGTGCATGTAAGGATATTCGTTACAAAAACTTCTGAAATAAGCGTATCCGTCAGGAAACCCCACAGAGCTCCAGAAATCGCCAAACCTCCTGATGTTGTAAAATGTTCCGTTACTGTGCCGGTAACCACCGGGTAATGCAGAAAAGCCGGTTTTGTCTTTACCACCTTCATTCGGCCTCATCCATCTGAGGCTGGATGCTTTCAGCTTGCCTCCTGCTTCTTTGTTGCCGCCCAGGTAATTGGAAAGAATGCGCCAATCTTTGTCGTCAGGAACGCGCCAGCCTTCCGGACAAATTCCTCTTTCGTCCTCTACCGCGTGCCAGTTGTAAATTGCACCGTAAACCCGCCCAAAGTACCAAAAATTCATATAAAATGAGTAACCTCCTTCTTTAAGCTCCATCCACTTTTCATCGTCCTCAACCCTGGGAATGGGATCTCCGTTCCTGTAACGGGTTACCCTGAGGTTTTCAGCCATCCATACCTGATTGCCAATTTTTACTGTTTCATAGGAGTTTCCGTCAATATCTTCAACTTCTCCTGGATTGGCTGGGGAGGTATCATCTGAAGCAGAAATTTTTTCATATAATTCATGCCATCGGCTTTCGGTATGAGATGTTAAAAACAGGGGCAACATCACAGTAACTACTATAAATCTTACCAATGTCACCATTTTAATGAGTTGTTTTTTCTACCTCAGGCAAAACAGGGAGTTCATATTTTAAAAATAGCGGAGATAACCTAAATAGCCTGTATTATATATAAAAACGCCGCTGAAATTATATTTATTATTGTGTATTCCAATTAAACTGTGAAGATTATAGCTGCTTATACGCATTATGTAAAAAAGGGAGTGAAAAAGAAAAATCTTATCTCCACTCCCCTGGTTTTTTGGTTTTTACTAATCCAGTTTTAGAGCTTACCTTCTCCGCTTATGTTCTGTTTCATCTCTGATAGCACGGAATTCGTTTCCTTCCACCCAATTGGGGAAGTTGTCACTGTTGGCCAGATCTTCACCTATGCTGAAAAACAACCACAAATCCTGATGCAAGCCGTCAAAATTCCATAGGTCATGTATTACATCACTGGGCATATGGTATCTGGAATTATAATCCTCTGCAACCATCTCTGAGTATTCTTCATCACGTCCGATATAATCAGAGCCCCCGTTTGCATATATCATGGGCACACCGTGCCTGGCCATACTGAAATGATCCGAGCGGTAGTAGTATCCCCTTTCGGGATGCTCTTCAGGCTCAATGCGTCGGTTCTGAGCACGGGCATGTTCCCTGAGGTAATTGTCAAGGTCTGAGCTTCCGTAGCCTACTACAGAAACATCGTGTGTCGGTCCGTAAACATTGAGTGCGTCCATATTAATTCCTGCTACGGTAGAGGGAAGGGGGAATACCGGGTTTTCACCGTAATACCTGGAACCCAGTAATCCGGATTCTTCTGCTGTTACAGCCATGAATACCAGTGTACGTTCCGGGGTTTCTTCCAGAGAGAGAAATTTTTCAGCGAGGCAAATAACTCCGGCGGTACCTGTAGCATTGTCAACAGCACCATTGTAGATTTCAACCTCACCCTCTTCTGTTTCAACTTTCCCGAGATGATCCCAGTGAGCCATATATACAAAGTATTCGTCGGGGTGTTTGCTTCCTTCGATGTAACCTATAACATTATGGGACTCGGAGGTGTGGTAACTGTTGTTGAAACTGACTGAAGCTGTCATATCAAGCGATACAGGTGTGAAATCGCGCTGGATTGCTTTTTCCGAGAGTTCCTGAAGACTGGTGCCGGCTTTTTGAAATATTTCCTCTGCTACATTTTTTTGTATCCACCCTTCAACAAGCACAGGTGTTGTTTCTCTTTCGGCGTCCAGTTCCAGATTGGGTCCCGACCATGAACTGCTTACCACATTCCATTCATATCCGGCAGGTTCGGTTTGGTGTACAATGAGAGCCGCTTCAGCTCCCTGGCGTGCTGCTTCTTCAAATTTGTAAGTCCACCGGCCGTAATATGTCATTGCATGGCCTGTGAACAACTCTTCGTCCCCTATTGCAAATCCGGGGTCATTTACCAGAATTACAACGGTTTTCCCTTCAACATCCACATTTTCATAATCGTTCCAGTTATACTCAGGAGCGTTGACACCATAACCAACAAAAACAAGTTCGCTGTTATCCAGTTTTACTTCTTCCTTGCCCAGTCTTACTGAATTAACCATCATTTCGTCATGATATTCGAATGACATCTCACTTCCGCTTCCTCTTACCTGCAGATCGGATATATTTGAGGGGGTGATCTCCACTAATGGGACAGTTTGCCTGTAGCTCCCGTTAACCGCCGGGGTGAGACCTATCCTGTTAAAGTGCTTTTCAATGTATTCAACAGTTTTTTCTCCTCCGGGAGTTGAGGGGGCCCTTCCTTCAAATTCATTTGAGGAGAGTGTTTCTATGTACTCCTGAAGGTTTTCGCAAAATACTTCTATTTCATCCTCAGCTGGTGCACACTTGGAAAAAAGTATACCAGCAGCTATAAATAGGATCAAATACTGCCAATGACGGATTGAGTTGCTGTAGTCCATTTTAAAAAAATTTAATTAGGGTTTACTGATTTTCTCATGCCGGCATTACTCTTCTATTATCTGCCATGTAATAATTATATTCAAAAACCGGCGAAAAAATTATTCGTAATAAGCTCTTAACCAAATGAGCC
>PWHJ01000230.1 GCA_003554865.1 Bacteroidota bacterium
ACAAAAATTACTCGGACTCTTCAGCGGACTCCTTATTGTCGGATTCCAACAATTCATCGATGAGTTGCAATTGTCCTTGGATCATATTAAATTGTGTTTTGAGTTGTTCCATGGTGTTTTCCAATTTCTCCTTACGTTCCAGTAAGTCTTGCCTATTCATCAGGTGTTACCTCCCCGTTTTTAATGCTTTCAATCTTCTCTTCGAGGTAATTCATATGCCCAGCAATCAAAGAGATCATTTCCTCATACTTTTCTTTGCTATCCTCGGAAAGATGCCCTGTAGGGTCAAAATCAGGGTCTTCTGGGTCTTCCTCTTCCCAAACTCCAAAGCCTTCGTTAACTCCCCTCTTTGCATTGCGTAGTTGCTTCAAAATATTTTCCCATTTTCTTATTTTGCTTTCTGCTTCAGAGAATTTCAAGTTATCACCTCCACCTGCATCAATATGAATTGCTCAGACCCTTTAGTGATCCGCTCCTGCTAAAATTCATATTTGATACTAGCATTGAGACCTACCTTATCTTTTGCGAAACTCAAGAACCCACTCTGCTCGAACCAGTGCGTACACCAAGAGTTAAAACCTACAGTAAGGTTCGAAATTTTATACTCGATATAACCTTTATATGTCTGTGCGTACGGAATACCTGAAGGCACAACACCTTTCCATGAGAGAGAATCCAAAAGCACAGTGAATTCGCCGCCTACACGCCAATCATCAAAATCCTTCCAGACATGTAGGACGGCCGTCGATCTTATAGGACAATTGCTCTCTTCTTCATCGAAAAAGTTATAATTGATCTCCATATATCCGCCAAACGCGCCAGCTGTATTTGTAACTAGCAGGATGAGAATAGACATTAAGAAAATAATTCGCATCAATTAATTCTCCTAAAAAGATTCCCATACAACAGTCCAAGTGCCATCTATCTTTACCAATACCTTGCTGATATCCTTATACATTCCGTTGCTCTTCTTCTTGATGTCTTCTATCTCTTTCCAAGAGCCATCTACTTTAACTACACCCATAACACAACCTCCTAATCCTTGTAAATAAACCAGACATCGCCGTCTTCCCCATCATCGTCAGATGGTGTTGTTGTAGAGGATTTCATATTTTGGACGAAGAAACCAGTGCCTGGATCACCAATTCGCAGACGTCCCTCAATACCCACATCAGACTGGAATGTGCTCGGCTGTAGGGCATTGACTCGCCCACGAAATTCAGCGTCGAAGTCTGTCACAGTTAAGTAAGGTACAGCAAGTAGCCCGGCACCAAATTGGAAGTTCTCAGATGCTACAAATCTGCCATCAGGTGTTATACGCCCAGTCTCGGTACTGTTCAGATTGAAAACTGTACTGGCCCCGTCCATGAATGTACTAGGAGTATCCTCTGATGTTACATCTATGAAATCCCAAGTACGCTCTCCTGCAATACCGTAAGTGAACAGAGCAATCCTCGTAGGGCCTGTAGGATAGTCGTTGGAAGTGTTCTCACAATGCCACACAGAGGGCTCAGATTCTCCATCTTCCCATATTCGTGCTTTGATGGTCTGACCCTCTCTGCGTGCTCTGATGTGATACCACGTATAGGTCTCCCACTCATACTCATGGTCTATGGATGAATGCCCATACAAATCGGAACGCATTTGAAAATATTTATTTCCTAATAGTACGTTCCGCAACTCGACCGAAATTCTGGGATTTGTAGATACAGCAATGACTCCCTGCCGTAGTGAGTCCGATGATGTTTTAAATTTAGTATGAATCTCAAAAGTAATACCCTGAAACTCTATGGGTATGTAAAATCTATCGTCGGCGCCATACCCCCAAAGTCCGTTAGAATCCTCAATGACCTGATTGTCGGATACATGCCAACGACCTCCTTGAGCTGCCCAAGAGTAATCTCCGGTAAAGTCATCGTAAAAACTGGAAATACCCTCCTCACCTTGCAGTCTGATACCTCCGTCATTGTCTTTATTAATCGTCACATCACCAATATCTACTGTACCCTCAAAAGTACCACTTGCTGCCTCTAACTCTCCTGCAAAAGTCCCACCGGCAGCAGACAATGTACCCTCAAAACTCCCATCGGCAGCAGACAATGTACCCGCAAAAGTACCACTTGCCGCTTCCAACTCTCCTGCAAAAGTACCTGATGCCGCTTCCAACTCACCAGCGAATTTTGCATCACCCGTCTGTGCATCCAACTCAAAAGTAGTCTCGCCGTTTTTGACCGCTTTCAAGCCTGTACTGTCGAGGGTGATATTCGTGCCGGAACCAATCACGCCCTCAGGGTCGAAGAAGGGAGCGTTGGAGTTATACCACTGCTTGATTTCTTCTTCGCTTGCGGCGTAGGGGAGGATTAAGAATTGGTCAAGCATAAAATTCTTACCTCCACGAAATCTTACCTTTTCTATAATCCCGTAATCCTCAGATGTACTTGGTGACCCCGTCATCTCAGTTCCCTTATTCCGGTTAAACATGTAAGTTTTTAGCTGGTCTCCAGAACGAGTAGCCGAATAAAATAACCAATCCCCCACCTCAGTGTC
>PWHJ01000058.1 GCA_003554865.1 Bacteroidota bacterium
AATCTGAAAAATCTGAAAAATCTGAAAAATCTGAAAAATAAGTAAAAATAAGTAAAAAAAATCAGCTTAACGATTTATTTTTTTACAAAACTCAACTCCCCGTTTAAACCTTTGCAAAACATCATTGTCTCACTTAAAATTATTTGACTGTTGTTTTTTTTACATTTTTAGTAAAAAAAATAAAAATGTCGGATAAGCAATATTATATTGGATTTTTTTGTTTTCTTTAAACATTTTTTAAACAAAACCACATTACCATTCAATATCACATACAAAAAAATGAACAAGAACACCATTGTCACTTTAAGCATTATCTCGGTCATTATTTTGAGCATCGTAATTTATGCCGTAGCAGAGGACAGTGATCACGGGAGGCTTTTAGATGTGGAGGCAAAAAACGGAAGGTTTGAGATCCTTGTCACCACAACCGGGGAGCTGCAGGCTGAGAACTTTGAGCTGATAGAGGGACCTGTTGAGCTGAGAAGCAGGAATATCAGAATATCTAATGTCCGTATACAGGATCTTATCCCCGAAGGTACTTTAGTGAATCAAGGCGACTGGGTTGCCACACTTGACAGGTCTGAAGCAGACAATACACTGAAAGACATGGAAGATGCCGTTCAAAGGGAAGAGGCAGCATATGTAAAAACACAGCTGGATACGACCCTTGCATTAAGCAGCCTGCGAGATGATCTTATAAACCTTGAGTTTACCCTGGAGGAAAGAAGACTCACACTTGAACAATCCAAATTCGAACCGCCGGCAACCATAAGACAGGCAGAGATCAACCTTGACAGAGCAGAACGTGCACTTGAGCAGGCAAGACAAAATTACAGGCTGAGGCTTCAGCAGTCAGAGGAAAATATGACCGAGGCCAGGTTAAGTCTTGAAAGGCAAAGAAGGCGTTATGAAGAGCTAAGTGAAGTACTGGACAAATTTGTAATAACAGCTCCAAGTGACGGAATGGTAATTTATCACAGGGAATGGGGCGGCCAGAAAAGAACCGTTGGCTCTTACATAACTCCAAGGGACCTGACAGTTGCCACCCTGCCCGATCTCAGCTCAATGATATCGAGAACTTATGTCAATGAAATAGATATCAGCAAGGTGAACCCCGGACAACAGGTAAGGATCGGCGTTGATGCATTCCCGGATAAAAGCTATACCGGAGAAGTTATACAGGTTGCCAACGTAGGTCAGCAACTACCAAATACCGATGCAAGGGTGTTTGAAGTAACAATACGACTTGGGGAAAATGATGAAATACTCAGGCCTGCAATGACAACAAGCAATATTATTATTACAAAGAGATTTGAAAATGTAACCTATCTTCCCCTTGAAACAATCCATGTAACAGACAGTATCCCATATGTTTATAAAAAGGACGGGGCAAGGCAGATAGTGGTACTGGGCGAATCGAACGACAACAACGTAATAGTCGAACACGGTATTGAACCCGGGGAAAAGGTTTATCTTTCAATGCCCGAAGACATGGAAAGATTTCGCCTTACCGGGGAGGAGCTTGTTGACATAATCGAGGAAAAGAAGGAAAAGGAAAGACTCGAACAAGAGCAAAGGCGCAAAGAGGAAGAAAAACGCCAGCAAGAGCGCGAGGAAAGGATGCGGCAGCTAAGACCTACCTCCGGAGCTGAAGGATCAGGCCCCCAAAGGCGATAACTGAGAAATTATCTGAAGCATGAGAAAATATTTCCACGATATAATAATCGCCATGGAGTCTATCATGGCAAACAAGCTCAAATCAGTGCTTACCGCGCTCGGGATAATATTCGGAGTGGCATCGGTTATAAGTATGCTGGCAATAGGAAACGGTGCACAGCAGGAAATACTCGAGCAGATTGAGATGGTGGGGGTTAACAATATAATGATAACTCCCATTGTGCAGGAGGAAGGAGAAAATGATGAGGAGGAGGGAGAGAGCGAACGCAGGAAATTCTCAAGGGGTCTGACAATGCTGGATGCTGAAGCTATAAGAACCACCATTCCGTCTGTTATACGCATAAGCCCGGAAATAGCACTTAACTCACATGCAGTTTATGGCGGCAAGAGAGAAGCCGCCAAAATTATTGGTGTTTCGTCCGATTATTTCGAGCTTTTCAACCTTGGTTTTGAATCCGGGTCATATTTCAACAGTCACCAGCAGGAACACGGGCTTGCCGTATGTGTAATAGGAGCAAATATAAAATCGCAGTTCTTCCCCGATGTCAATCCGGTGGGAAGGTATATAAAATTCGGGAACGTATGGCTCCAGATAATAGGTGTGCTGGAGAGAACTGACGTATCTGTTTCGGCATTTGAAAATGTGGGGATAAATGTCTACAATGACAATATCTATGTACCTGTTCAGACTATGTTGCTCAGGTTTCAGAACAGGGCGGTTATTAACAACCCCAATCCCGGGATAATTTCAATGCGTGGCGGAGGAGGCATGAGAGCAAGAATAATAAGCTCCATTCCCCGGCAAAATGTCAGCAGCAATTACCACCAGCTGGACAAAATGGTTATACAGGTTGAAGAAACCGAAGATCTTTCTCCCAGTGCTGAAATCATAGGCCGTATGCTTCTGCGAAGGCATTCCGGTGTAAAAGACTTTGAGGTAACTATCCCTGAGCTTCTGCTCAAACAACAACAGCGAACCACACACATTTTCAATATAGTTTTGGGTGCAATTGCAGGTATTTCGCTTTTGGTTGGCGGGATAGGAATTATGAATATTATGTTCGCCTCGGTAATGGAGCGGATAAAGGAAATCGGTACAAGGCAGGCAATTGGTGCCACTAAAACCGACATTGTAGTGCAATTCCTCTCCGAAGCTGTTCTTATAAGTGTAACCGGCGGACTTATCGGGGTGGTGCTGGGAATTCTACTCTCAAGACTTATCTCTCATTTTGCGGATATCCTGACAATCGTTACATTTTCTTCGGTAATAATTGCCTTTTTTGTTTCGGCATCAGTCGGTATAATATTTGGCTATTCACCCGCCAAACGCGCATCCCAAAAAGACCCGATAGAATCGTTAAGATATGAATAATACCTTTCAAAATATCCGCAACCCTAAGCCCGGACAATCAAACATTCCCGAAAAATTAACCGCTTAAACAATTAATAATATTTTATCACAATGAAGTACAGTCATTTTTTATTATTACTATTATTGTTGTTAGTTTCTGCACCTGTACATGCTTCGGAAACTGCAACGAGAACGATCAGGCTTTCACTTGAAGAAGTCATTGAAATCGCCAAAGAGCAATCACCCGACGCTATTCTGGCAAGACACCGCTACCGTGGGAATTACTGGCAGTTCCGGACCTATCAGGCCGAATTCCTGCCAAACCTGAGCCTGCGGGGAACTCTGCCCGACCTGAACCGTTCAATAACACCTTATACCTTACCTGACGGCACGGAACGCTTCATAGAAAGAAACATTATCAATTCCCTTGCAAGTTTATCGCTGAACCAAAACATAGGATTAACCGGGGGGCAGATATTTTTAAGCAGCGAACTTCAGCGTATTGACAACCTGGCAATGGACAGCGCATCCTACCGCACAACTCCGGTTAACATTGGATTCAGGCAGCCACTATTCGGGTTTAACCCCTATAAATGGCAAAGAAAGATTGAGCCGCTCCGGTACGAAGAAGCAAGGAAAAATTATATAGAAGCCATGGAAAATGTTGCATCCCGGACTGTCAACCTCTTTTTCGACCTTGCCCTGGCACAGATAAACATGGAAATTGCCGAATTCAATCATGCCAACACCGATACGCTTTACCAGATAGCAAAAGGACGATACAATATAGGAACAATAGCCGAAAACCAGCTTTTGCAAATGGAGCTCAGCTATCTGAACGCAGGCAGCGCTCTGAATGAGGCGATTTTGGATTTGGAGCTGAGAAAATTCCAGCTCCGCTCTTTCCTTGGATACAATGAGACTGTTGACCTGGAACTGAATATCTCCCCGCAGGTGCCGGACCTCACTGTTGATGTTCAGGAAGCCGTGGCCCTGGCTGAAGCAAACAATCCACAAACGCTTTCATTTGAACGCCAGTTAATCGAAGCTGAAAGGGAGGTAGCACGGGCAAGGTCTCAGCGTGGATTTCAGGCAGACCTGTTTGCCGTTTACGGTCTAACAAATTCTTCCGACCAGTTTAGCGCCGCATACAGCGATCCGCAGGTTTCGCAAAGATTGCAGGTTGGAATAGAAATACCCATACTGGATTGGGGCCTGGGAAGGGGGCGCTACCGTATGGCACAATCAAGTCAGGAAGTTACACGTACGCAGGTCGAGCAATCAAGAACTGACTTCGAACAAAATGTTTTTTTGCAAATCATGCAGTTCAACATGCAGGAAAATCAGCTGGATATTGCCTCCAAAGCTGACACCATAGCGCAACTGCGTTACGATGTTACAAGGGAAAGGTTTTTAATTGGAAGAATAGATGTTTTGGATCTGAATGATGCACAAACACAAAGGGATGTGGCAAGACGCGGCTTTATAACCGCGTTGAGAAACTACTGGAGGCTCTACTACAATGTGAGAAGAATGACTCTTTACGATTTTATAAAAAATGAACCACTTGATGAAGATTTTGAGCAAATGCTGCTATAAGAAAATATAAGTCTTTCTTACTATAACCCCGCGGAAATTTTTTCACGGGGTTTTTATTTAACCCTGAATTTCAATTTTCAGACTATTATACCAATATGAGTTATTATTCAGTTCTATTACAGAACCTTCAAAAGATATATAATTTTAAAATTTTTAATATCTTTGCACGTTAAATTCATAGCGGTAAAAAGAAAGAACTACACTAAAATAGAACAAATGCAGAACAAAGGACTCATTAAATTACTTGCTATCGCTCTGGCACTGGTAAGTCTGTACCAGTTAAGCTTTACTTATGTAACGCGTAGCGTGGAAAGAGATGCTGCAGAATACGCACAGGGAGACCTGCAAAAAGAGGCTGAATACCTCGATTCTATTGCCGGGGAAGAGGTTTACAACCTGCTTGGACTTCGTAAATATACCTTCAGGGAATGTAAGGCAAGAGAGCTGAATCTCGGACTGGATTTGCGAGGGGGAATGAATGTCACCCTAGAAGTATCCTCGCGGGAAATTCTGGAAGCCCTGTCAAACTACAGTGAAGATGAGACATTCCGGGAAGCGCTTAGCCTTGCCTCCGAATACCAGCAAACCACCGGGGATGATTATATAACTGCTTTCGGACGGGCATTTGAGGAAGTTGGCCCCGATGCACGTCTTGCTGCAATTTTCAGCACGCCGGAGCTGCGTGATAAAATCACCCATAATTCGACCAACAGTGAGGTGATGAGTGTTCTGCGAGAGGAAACCGAACGTGCCATTGACAATTCCTTCAATATACTCAGAACAAGAATCGACCGTTTCGGGGTAACCCAGCCCAATATACAGAGACTTGAGACGCACGGGCGAATACTTATCGAGCTGCCCGGAATCACAGACCACGAACGCGTAAGAGACTTGCTTCAGGGTACGGCTAACCTTGAATTCTGGGAAACATATGATAACAGTGATATTTATCCTCATCTTATGGAGGCCAACAATCTCCTTAAAGAGATGGAGGATGAGATAAGGGATGAAGATCTGGAAGAGATTGTCACCGAAACTGAAGCAGAGCAAGAGGAAGATCCTGCTTTAACAGAGGAGGAGGAAGCAGAGGATACCCTGCTGGATATGATTGAGAGGGATACAACCGAAGCGGAAATGGAAGACCCTGATCAACTGGCCGATTATCCGCTTTTCAGCATTTTGACCCCCAGCTCGACGCCGGACGGACAGCTGATGCCTGGGCCGGTTGTAGGACTTGCTCACCACAGGGATACATCGAAGGTGAACCAAATACTCAACATGGAGCAGATCCGCCAGGTTTTTCCAAGAGACGTAAAATTCTTCTGGGGTGTTAATCCGCCCAGGTACGATGAAAGCGAAAACTATCACGAATTGTATGCCATAAGGGTGACCAGCAGGGACGGCAGGCCGCCTCTTGACGGTGACGCCATAACAAACGCACGTGCTGATTTCGGGGAACATCAGGCCACCGCTGAAGTAAACATGACCAAGAGCTCCGAGGGGGCCAGAACATGGGCCAGGCTCACAAGGGACAATATAGGAAATCACATTGCAATTGTGCTCGACGGCTATGTATACTCGGCACCAAGAGTCAACCAGGAAATAACCGGGGGAAGATCCCAGATAACCGGAGATTTTTCAATAGGTGAAGCCCAGGACCTTGCTAACATATTGAGGTCCGGAAGGCTGCCTGCTTCGGCAAATATAATACAGGAGGCCATAGTAGGCCCCTCTCTTGGTGAAGAAGCGGTTTCCGCCGGCCTTATATCGTTTTTGCTTGCATTTGTGGTGGTATTGCTTTATATGGTCTTCTACTACAGCAGAAGAGCCGGGCTAGTTGCCGATATAGCCCTGGTTGTCAACATGTTCTTCATACTCGGCGTACTTGCCTCGCTGGGTGCTGTCCTTACATTGCCCGGTATAGCAGGGATTGTACTGATAATAGGTATGTCGGTTGATGCCAACGTTCTCATATATGAACGAATACGAGAGGAGCTGAAAGCAGGTAAAGGGGTGAGGCTTGCCGTATCTGACGGGTATAAAAATGCTTACTCGGCAATAGTGGATGCAAACGTAACCACACTGCTGACAGGTATTATCCTCTATATATTCGGCACCGGACCGATCAAGGGTTTTGCCACAACCCTGATAATAGGAATAATTACATCGCTGTTTTGCGCTATATTCATAACAAGGCTTATATTCTCATGGTTCCTGGATAAAAACAAGAAGCTAACATTTGCTACAAAAATAACTGATAACGCTTTTAAAAACCTTAAGATAAAATTTATCGAAAAGCGTAAAATAGGGTATGTCATTTCCGGGCTGATTATACTGATCGGAATATCGGGGCTTTTTTCACGCGGACTTAACCAGGGGATAGACTTTACTGGCGGCAGGAACTACATTGTACGTTTTGAGGAACCGGTTAGCACAGCTGAAATACAATCCCTTCTACATGATCAGTTTGATGATTATCCCGATGTAATAACATTTGGGGCTGACAACCAGGTGCGTATTTCCACAAATTACCGGATAGAGGAGACCGGTCCTGATGTTGACGAAGAAATAGAACGACTTGTTTACCAGGGGTTGACGCCCATTATAGGTGATGATGTGACATTTGAGGAGTTCATGAGTGAATACCGGCAGCGTTCGGAAAGGGTAGGCCCGGCCATAGCTCACGACATTAAAGTGCAGGCAGTCTGGGCGATCACCTTTGCCTTTGTAATCATGTTCCTTTATATATTCCTGCGATTCAAGAACTGGCGCTTCGGTGTAGGTGCGGTAACTGCGGTAGTCCACGATGTTCTTGTAGTTCTGGGAATATTCGCGCTGCTGCACGGGGTTATGCCTTTCTCAATGGAGATTGACCAGGCATTTATTGCTGCAATACTAACGGTAGTGGGTTATTCCATAAACGACACGGTTGTTGTTTTCGACCGTATCAGGGAATATTTCAAGCTCTATCCGAAACGACTGCGCACCGATGTATACAACCTGGCACTCAACAGCACAATTAGCCGTACATTCAGCACTTCATTGAGTACATTCCTTGTGCTGCTGGCTATATTCCTCTTCGGCGGCGAAGTGATCAGAGGGTTCACTTTTGCACTTCTGATAGGTATTATAGTGGGAACCTACTCATCACTGTTCATATCGACCCCTGTGATGTTCGAGCTTTTCGGTATGTCAAAGCAGGAGAAGATGAAGCAGGAAAACTTTAAGAAAAAAGATAAAAAGGATATGTCAATGAGAAAGACCGCTTCGTTTTTTTAATAGCATCTTCATATATTATTTAGCAACTTAAGCAGTACAAGCTTTTTACTCTAAAAAAAGGACAATATGACAAGCATGCTCTTTATTAGCGGTTCGGAAGTTTTCATAATTCTGCTGGTAATCCTCCTGCTGTTCGGCTCCAAAAAGATCCCGGAGCTGGCCAGGGGACTGGGTAAAGGTATGCATGAATTCAGAAAGGCTACCGATGATATAAAAAAGGAAATAAATGAAAGCTCTTCGGAAATCTCCAAAGACATTGACGAGATTAAAAAAAATGTGGAATAACCAGCCAGGTTATTTCCAAAGAGCTTTCAGATGGAATATATATTTCTAATCCTCGGTTTTGCATTGCTCTTTACAGGCGGTGATCTTCTCGTTAAAGCGGGTGTTTCCCTGGCAACTCATTTTAGAATATCTACTTTGGCTATAGGTGTTACCGTCGTTTCTTTCGGCACCTCGGCCCCGGAGCTGATAGTTAGCATAAGCGCCACCCTGAAGGGACACCCTGATATAGCACTTGGCAATATTATTGGTTCAAATATCTCCAACATAGCGATGGTGCTTGGAGTTATGGCAGTTATTTTGCCTCTGCCGGTTGAGAGAAACCTTATCCGGATCGACTGGCCTTTTATGATGCTTGCCTCCCTTATATTTTACCTTTTTACTCTCAACGGAACAATTTCATATATCGAAGGCATTATTTTAACCGGTATGCTTGCTGTCTATCTCTATATGAGTGTTCACAATTCGCGGACACAAGTGATCAAAGCTGGTTATAGGTTTCCAAAAGCCCGATACGGTCTGATTAAGTCCCTGTTTATATTTATTTTAGCATCCGCGGGTTTGTATTTTGGGGCAGACTTTCTTGTTGACAGCGCGGGAAAAATAGCGCTTAACCTGGGAGTAAGTGAACGGGTAATAGCTGTAACCATTATCGCATTCGGTACCAGCGTGCCCGAACTTGCAACATCTGTTGCAGCCGTTGTAAAAAAAGAAACGGGAATTACAACAGGAAATATTATTGGTTCAAACATTTTCAACATCCTGGCAGTGCCCGGCATAACAAGCATAATTAAAACTGTTTCGGTAAGCAGGGAAATATTACCCGATATTTACAGCATGCTGGGAATATCGGTTGCGCTTCTGCTTCTTATGGTTTTCGGTAATAAAGTGCTTACCCGTAACCGGGGTGTGTTGCTTTTATTATTATATGGATTATATATTGCAATGGTGCTTTCGGTATAAAACATGGGACCTGGTCCTCAGTGGATATCACATGTAAGCAAACCGATAATCTTAGATAACTAACTGCATATTTAGCAAACAAAAAATACATTTGCACGGGTTAAAAATCAATCTGTTTAACATATATTTATACACTTCATTTGGAAAAAACTGCTAAAAATGACTATGATAAAAGCGGAAAGCATTACAAAGTCCTTCGGGAGCTTAAAGGTGCTCAAAGGTATTAATATAAAAGTTCAAAAGGGCGAGGTCGTTTCAATTGTGGGAACAAGCGGGGCCGGTAAGACCACCCTGCTGCAGATACTGGGAACTCTGAGCAAACCTGACACCGGGGAGGTTATTATCAATAACACAAATTTTTCAAATCTGAATGACAAACAACTGGCGGGTTTCAGAAACCGCAATATAGGTTTTGTATTTCAGTTTCACCATTTGCTGCCTGAATTCACTGCTATTGAAAATGTCTGCATACCTGCCTTTATTGCAAAAACTCCAAAACAAAAAGCTGAAACCAAGGCACTTGAGATACTCTCCTTTCTCGGGCTCGGCAACCGCCTTGGCCATAAGCCAAAAGAGCTTTCCGGAGGTGAGCTTCAGCGCGTGGCAGTAGCCCGCGCAATAATTAACGACCCCGCGGTAATACTTGCAGATGAGCCTTCGGGCAATCTCGATTCTAAAAACAAAGAGGAGCTTCACAGACTTTTCTTCTCTTTAAGGGATGAATTTGAGCAAACTATAATAATTGTAACACACGACAACTTTCTTGCCCGCATGGCCGACAGACAGCTGACTATGCACGACGGACTGATAACAGATGAAAAAGAACTGCAAAATAATACATACCCGGAAAGATGATTTTTCACTACAGGCCGGTGAGCCTGTTAGTATTAAATAAAAGAGTAACTAAAAAAATTAACGATTATGAAAAAAGTCTTGATATTGGGCGCCGGATTGATTGCTAAACCCATTGTTTCTTATCTTCTGGACAAAGGCTATCGTGTTACGGTGGCAGATCGCATCAAATCCAAAGCGAAAGATATGACACGCGGACACGTAAACGGAACCGCCGTGGAGTGGACTACTGACGATACAGAAACGCTCGACAAGATGGTTGAAGATCACGATCTCAGCGTAAGCCTTCTTCCGTATGCTCACCACCCGCTTGTTGCAAAACACTGCCTAAAGCACGGGAAAAACATGATAACAACATCCTATGTAAAACCTGAAATGCAGGCCCTTGACAAGGAAGCAAAAAACAAGGGAATAATAATCCTCAATGAGCTGGGCCTTGATCCGGGAATAGACCATATGTCGGCTATGCGGATTATAAACCATGTTCACAACAACAACGGGAGAATCGAAGAATTCTATTCCATCTGCGGCGCACTCCCCTCCCCTGAATCACTTGACAATCCATTCAGGTACAAATTTTCCTGGAGTCCCAAGGGAGTGCTCATGGCAAGCAACAATCCCGGAAAATACCTCAAAAAAGGAAAAGAGGTTAATGTTTCAGGAGAAAAATTGTTTGAAGACAGGTTCTCAGTTGAATTTCCCCGGATCGGGGAGCTGGAGGTTTACCCTAACCGCGACTCCATGTCATATATTGACCTTTACGGTATACCTGAAACACAAACCATGTATCGCGGAACTTTCCGCCATCCCGGATGGTGCGAATCAATAGATGCAATGAAGAAGCTCAAGTTGCTCGATTATGAGAAAAGAGATTTTTCGGGTAAAACTTATGCAGAATTTATGGCAATAATGGCGGAATGCGAGAGCAAGGAAAATATAAAAAGCAAAGTTGCCTCAGCTTTAAGCTTAAACGAATACGCTCATGCCCTCAAGGCAATGGAATGGCTGGGGTTATTTGAAGAGAGGCCGATGAACAGGGAAACCGATTCACCGTTTGAGATAGTTTCGGATCTTATGATGGAAAAAATGATGACCGGCAAAAATGAAAGGGACATGGTAGTGATGCAGCATGTATTTGTAGCATCCTACCCGGAAGGCAAAAAAGAAGTTATCAAATCTTCACTGCTGGATTTCGGTACACCGGGTGGCGACACTGCAGTTGCCAAAACCGTTGCCCTGCCGGCGGCAATTGCTGTTGAGATGATCCTGGATGGTAAAATAAACAGCACGGGAGTACATATACCTGTAATACCTGATATATATAACCCCATACTTGACCGGCTTGAAAAAATGGATATTAAGATGCACGAGGAATACGGACTTCCAATGAGCGAACACATTGACAAGTAAGTCAACAGGCTTAATCAAGCAGAAGGAAATAGAGTTGTAAAAAAAAAAAGGCCGCCAGGTGGGCGGCCTTTTTAATCTGAGGACATTTTCGCCTATTCTTCGTCAGGCACGATATTCAGGCGGAAAAACTTGTAGTTTTCGCTTGGTTCAAGATCCCTTTCCTCAAGAACAATGAACAGCTCAACATCTTCTGTAGGTGTCAGCTCCATATTTATTTCACCGAAGCTGCTGTTGGCCGGGATGGTGGCAACTCCGCCATCCTGAATGTTGTAGTCAACACCCTCTTCAG
>PWHJ01000181.1 GCA_003554865.1 Bacteroidota bacterium
ATTATCTTACTGATTCTGAACCAGTAAAAGTTTACACAGAATCCATCAGTACAGATTCTGATAATATTTTTGTTGATGATAATGTTTCAATAACTTTATATTATCAGGATGGTTCTGTATGTAATATAATTTATACAGCTCTAGGAGATAAAAGTTTTCCAAAAGAAACTATGACACTCTTTACAGATGGCATGGTTTTTGATTTTGATAATTATAAGAAATTAGTAAGTCATTCAAATAACAGTACTAATAAAAATAAATCATTTTCACAGAAAAAAGGTTTTAATGAAGAATTAGAGAGTTTAAAAGACAGTATAATTAATGGTCAGGATTCACCGGTGTCATTTAGAGAGGTAATAGCTTCCAGCCTGGCAACATTAAAAGCTTTTGAGTCAATGGAAAAGGGAATACCGGTTAAAATTGATATTGATGAATTTATAAGTCAAAGTATTTAGTTTGTTGGAGGTTATATTGTGTTGAAGAAAGTAATGTTTGTCTTTGGAACCAGGCCAGAAGCAATTAAAATGGCTCCAGTAATAAATAAATTTAAAAAAGATAATAGATTAGAAACCATTGTTACAGTTACAGCCCAACACCGAGAGATGTTAGATCAGGTTCTTGATCTTTTTAAGATTGAACCTGATTATGATCTTGATATAATGGAAGATAGTCAGACATTAACAGGTGTTACTGCAAAAGTTCTTGGAGGGTTAAAAGAAGTTTTAGTTAAAGAAGAACCAGATATGGTCTTTGTCCATGGCGATACAACAACAACTTTTGCGGCATCTTTAGCAGCATATTATCAACAGATAAAGGTCGGCCATGTTGAAGCCGGTTTAAGAACAGGTGAAAAATACTCGCCTTTTCCAGAAGAATTAAACAGGCATTTGACTGGAGTTATAGCAGATCTTAATTTTTCTCCAACTGAATTAACAAAAAATAATCTTCTGGCTGAGAACACTAAGGAAAAAAGCATATTTATAACAGGAAATACAGTCATTGATGCTTTACTGGATACAGTAAGTGAAGATTATCAATTTGAAAATGAATTATTACAGACTATTGATTTTAATAAGAATAAAATAATATTATTAACCGCTCACAGGCGGGAAAATCATGGACAGCCATTAGAAGATATATTTAATGGAATAAAAGATATTCTAAATAAAAATGAAGATGTTAGAGTTATCTATCCAGTACATTTAAATCCTAAGGTAAAGAATAAAGCTGGTAAAATATTAGGTGATACTGATAGAGTGCATTTGATAGAGCCATTAGATTATGAACCATTTGTTAATTTAATGAATAAATCTTACTTGATAATGACAGACTCAGGCGGAATTCAGGAGGAAGCTCCCTCTCTGGGCAAACCAGTACTGGTATTGAGGGATACGACTGAGAGACCTGAAGCTGTTGAAATAGGAACTGTCAAAAAGGTTGGTACTGATAGAGCAAGAATTTTTAAAGAAGCTAATAATTTATTAAATAATAGGGAATTATATAATGATATGTCATCTAAGGCCAATCCCTATGGTGATGGCAATGCCAGCGAGCGGATCTTAAAGAGAACTTTATATCATTTTGATATTATCTCTAATCCTGGAGAAGAATTTAAGTATTAAGGCTGTGATAATATGGTTAATGATTTAAAAATAACAGTATATGATATAAAAGGTTATTGCCCTGTATATAATCAGGGTTCTGAATTTTACATTAGATCTGGTTTTAAGCTGGACACAGATATAGAATTATGTGTGCATTCAATTAGCAGTCTGATGCCATATTATATTTCACTGGCAAGGCGTATTAAAGCAAGTGAATTAGGAATTTCAAATAAAGAAGGTAATGGAGTTGTTCAATGCCTTGACCCCTGTGAATATACAAATGGTGGAACAGTAATATTTAAAATTGAAATAATTGAATAAATAGAGGTGGTTTTAATGGATAAAAAGAAGAAAATATGCTGTATAGGCCTTGGTTATATAGGTTTACCAACATCTACTGTATTTGCAGTTAATGGATATGATGTTGTCGGAGTTGATATTAAGAAAGATGTTGTTGATATAATTAATAATGGTAATATCCATATACAGGAACCAGGATTAAAGGAGATGGTTCGGGGTGCTGTTATGGAAGATAATTTAAGGGCAAGTACAGAGCCTGAAAAGGCCGATGTATTTATAATTGCTGTGCCGACTCCTTTAACAGAAGATAAGAAAGCTGACTTGAGCTATGTTAAAGATGCAGCTAAAACAATTGCACCTTATTTAGAAGAGGGTAATTTAGTTATTATTGAATCTACTATTGCACCAAGGACAACGACTGATATTGTTATGCCTGAGCTAGAAGAATCAGGTTTAAAAGCTGGTGAAGATTTTTATCTTGCCCATTGTCCTGAGAGAGTTTTGCCTGGCCAGATAATTCATGAACTGGTCCATAACAATAGAGTGATTGGTGGCATTAATGAAGAATCAGCAATAAAAGCCTGTGAGATATATAATTCTTTTGTTGATGGTGAGATGTATTTAACAGATGCCAC
>PWHJ01000142.1 GCA_003554865.1 Bacteroidota bacterium
AAGCTAAAATACCATAAACCCTTCACTTTTCCTTGCATTTTTCACTCATTTTATCAACATATTGTCTTGTTTATCAACAGTATAACCTCTATTTTATAGAAAATCAGCAGACCCTATTTAATTTTAAATGCCGGTAAAGTGAGGGCTGATTTAGAGAGAAACTGAAACTATTAACTGATACAACCATGAAGGCAACTAAGAAGAAGATCCTGATCACAGATGATGACATTGATGTTATAACTGCTGTGACATCTATTTTAAAAAAGGAAGGCTATGAAGTGATCCCTGCCATGAACAAAAAAGAGGCCCTGGAAATCCTTCGAAGTGAAAAACCCGATGTGGCCATACTGGACGTTATGATGACCACCCATTACGAGGGTTTTGAGCTTGCGCGCGAGATGCTGGAAAAACCTGTATTTAAAAATATTCCGGTGGTTATCCAGACATCGCTTGAGGTACTTGTAACCACAAAATCAGCCGTAAGGGAGATGGCACGCGAATACAGAAAAGACCCTCTTTATAAAGATCTGCAGGTATTGCTTTTGAAGAACCCCACAGATGGGACGGCCGGTGTTGATTACAGGGATGAAGAAGGAAGAAGCCACTGGATTCCTGTGAACGGATTTATAAAGAAACCTGTGGATGCTCAGAAACTTTCAGCCGAGGTTGCAAGACATGTATAGGGTAATAATTTTTATTAAAACAGGTGATACTTAACTGCAAAACGGATGCAAAAAAGTACCGGATCAAAAGGAAAAAAAATGGTAGTTAAGTTCGGTGAAAATCACGATATTGCTCTCTTGCATGATCCATTGTATAAAACTAATTTTGCTATAAGTGAAAATGAAACAAGAAATGAAATGAAATCATTTTTCACCTAATTACTAACTAAAAACTGTCAGATTATGAAAACCACAGACAAAAAGATCTTAATCGTAGAGGACGACATTGATGTTATAAATGTAATGAAGTCGATCCTGACAAAAGAAGGCTACGAGGTAGCAACAGCGATGAACAAGAATGAGGGACTGGAAAAGCTTCGCAGCGAAAAGCCCGATCTTGCAATACTCGATGTTATGATGACCACTCATTACGAGGGCTTTGAGCTGGCCCAGGAGATTCTTAACAATCCCGAGTTTAAGGATACCCCGTTTTTGATACAGTCTTCAATTGATGTTCTGGTAACATCGAAAGCCTCTGTAAGGGATATGGCACGCGAGTACAGAAAGGATCCCAATTTCAAGGATCTGCAGGTGCTGCTGGTTAAGAACATAACCGACGGTTCGGCCGGAATCGATTACAAGGATGAGGAAGGTAAAAGCCACTGGTTCCCTGTTCACGGTTTCATAAGAAAGCCTGTGGATGCACAGAAGCTTCTTGAGGAGATTGAAAAGCACATAAGTTAAAAAACTTTGACAATGGAGTTGAGCTATGGAGAACAATTTTAAGGAGATTTTAACCCGGTACCCCGAGGGGAGTGTTGAAAACCTGATACCCATATTGCAGGATATACAGGAGGCAGAGGGTTATTTGTCGGAGGAATCTGTGGCAAGTGTGGCAAGGTATTTAGATATGCCGGCAAGTAAAATTTATGGAGAAGCCACATTTTACAACCAGTTTCGCTTCACCCCCCTTGGGAAGTACCATGTACAGGTATGCTGCGGGACCGCCTGTCATGTTTTGGGAGCAGCTACCGTTTTAGAGGAGATCCAGAAAAATATCGGTGTTGAGTCGGGACAGACATCAAAGGACGGATTGTTCAGTCTTGAGGTTGTTGCCTGTATAGGGGCTTGTGGATTGGCGCCTGTGATCTCCGTCAACGGAAATTTTCATGCCAAAGTAACAGGCGAGTCAATTAAAGAAATAATGGATAACTATCGTAATCAGGAAAAATCATGAATACTCAATATAACGACTCCGTAAAGGAGTTCCTAGTAAATGATGTTTTGAGGGATTTTACCGACAACTCCAACGACCCTGATCTGCTGGAAAAGATATCAGAATTGCGGCACGACAAGGTTGATGAGCCGGTGATTTATGTGGGAGCAGGCACATGCGGTCTTGGAGCGGGAGCTGGTAAAACACTTGAAGCTGTAAAAAATTATATTAAGGAGAAGGGAGTGTCGGCCACAGTTACCGAGACCGGGTGTATCGGGCTTTGTGCTGTAGAACCGATAATGGATGTTCAGCTTCCCGGGTATAACCGTGTTTCATTCCAAAATATCACAAGCGACAGGGTTGAGGCATTATTGGATGAGATCTTTCAATACCGGGTAAGCAGTGAAAATCTGCTGGGGCAATTTGACACCCCTGGCTCAAAGGAGTGGGAAGGGGTGAAATACTTGCAAGAGCATCCTTTCTTTGCACCGCAAAAACGTCTGGTTTTAAAGAATTGCGGTGTAGTTAACCCGGTTGACATAAAGGAATATATTGCACGCGGGGGATATAAGAGTTATATGAAGACCCTGAACCTGTACTCCCCCCTTGAGGTTTGTGAGATTATAGAGAAGAGTGGACTTAGAGGCAGGGGCGGGGGAGGATTTCCTACCGGCCGTAAATGGAAGTTTGCAAATTCCGAGGAGAGTGACCAGAAATACCTTATCTGCAATGCAGATGAGGGGGACCCCGGTGCTTTTATGGACAGGGCGGTAATTGAAGGTGACCCTCACAGACTTATCGAGGGTATGGCAATCGGCGCCTATGCTATTGGTGCCACAGAGGCTTATGTATATATCCGAGCCGAGTATCCTCTTGCCATACAGCGCCTTGAAATTGCTATCGAGCAGGCCAGGGATTATGGTCTGGTGGGGGAGAATATATTTGAAACCGGTGTGGATTTTGATATAAAGATCAAAAAAGGGGCAGGTGCATTTGTTTGCGGTGAGGAAACGGCACTTATACACAGTATAGAAGGCAGAAGAGGAATGCCCCGTCCGAGGCCCCCTTTCCCGACCACCATAGGACTTTTTGGCAAGCCTTCGGTGATAAATAATGTTGAGACCTATGCAAATGTTTCTGAAATATTGCTGAAAGGTCCTGAATGGTTTGCCTCCACCGGCACCGAAAACAGCAAGGGAACGAAAGTCTTTGCCCTTTCCGGGAAAATAGCGCTTACCGGACTTGTTGAGATACCCATGGGCACAACGGTCCGCGAGATTGTATTTGACATTGCCGGGGGAATTCTGGATAACCGGAAATTCAAAGCCGTTCAGATTGGAGGACCTTCCGGCGGATGTATTACAGAAGAAAACCTGGATATTCAGATAGATTATGAATCGCTTGTGAATGTGGGGGCAATGATGGGCTCCGGCGGACTTGTAGTGATGGATGAGAATACATGCATGGTTGATGTTGCCAAATTTTTTATGGGATTCATCCAGCGTGAGAGCTGCGGAAAGTGTATCCCCTGCCGTGAAGGCACCAGAAGGCTTCTTGAGATCCTGGAAGGGATCACATCTAAGCCCGACGGCAATGATGAGACTGAAACACTCGACCGTTTCAAGGGGGTTATGCAGATTGAAAGCCTAAGTCGTGTAATAAGGGATACTTCGCTTTGCGGACTCGGGCAGACCGCTCCCAATCCTGTTATGAGCACCCATGAGAAATTCAGGGATGAATATGAGGCTCATCTCTATGACAGGCATTGCCCGGCCGGTGTTTGCCAGAACCTGAAGGTTTACAAGATAGACGTGGACAAATGTACCGGCTGTACGGTTTGTGTGAAAAAGTGCCCGGTTGATGCAATAATTGGTAGCAGGAAACAACCCCACTTTATTGTCGAGGATAAGTGTATAGGTTGCGGAGCTTGCTATGAAGCATGTAAGTTTGATGCAATTGAAGTAGTATAATATATTATAAAAAACAGAGTCATGAGCTTTTTAATAAATGTAAACAACAAAGATATAGAAGCAAGAGAAGGTGAGACCATTCTGGATTCATTGAATAGAGAGGGGTTAAATGTGCCTACGCTTTGTCACCTGAAAGGCAAGCTTCCCACAGGATCATGCCGGATGTGTGTGGTGGAGGATATTAACTCGGGCAGGCTGGTTGCAGCATGTGCCAGTCCTGTTTACGAAGGAATGAAGATACAGACTCATTCCCACCGTGTAGTCGAATCACGCAAAATGATCGTGGAGCTTCTGCTTTCGAACCATCCCGATGACTGCCTTTATTGTGTAAGAAATAAAAACTGCGAGCTGCAGGACCTCTCAGATGAGCTTCAGGTACGTGAGCGGCGCATAAAGGGGAAAAAGAACAACATTAACCTTGACAGGTCAAGCCCCAGCATTGTGCGCGATCCTGACAAATGTATCCTGTGCGGTCGCTGTGTTCGCGTTTGCGAGGAAGTTATGGGAGTCTCCTGCATAGATTTCATAAACAGGGGCAGTGATTCTTTTGTCGGCCCGGCTTTCAATAAAAGTCTCAATACATCCAGCTGTGTGAAGTGCGGTCAATGCATCATGGTATGCCCAACAGGGGCACTGTCGGAGAAAAGTCACTTTCCGGAGCTTATATCAATGCTGAACAACCCTGAAAAGACGGTTGTGGTGCAGTATGCCCCTGCAATTTCAGTATCTCTGGCCGAGGAATTTGACATGCCTGCCGGGGTTGATATAACCGGCATTATGAATGCGGCACTGCGCAAAATTGGATTCAACTATGTATTTGATACCACCTTCACTGCCGATCTTACAATAATGGAAGAGGCAGGTGAGCTTGCTGAGCGTATCAATGAAGGCGGTAAGCTGCCTATGATAACAAGTTGCTGCCCGGGCTGGATAAAATTTGCCGAGCAGTTTTATCCCGATATGCTGCCAAATCTTTCCACCTGCAAGTCACCTCAGCAGATGATGGGGGCCGTGATCAAGTCGTACTGGGCAGAAAAATCAGAAGTGAAGCCGGATGATATTTACTCAGTTTCTGTAATGCCATGTACTGCCAAGAAGTTCGAGGCCCAGCGTGAGGAGATGACCTCCAAGGGGATAAGTGATGTGGATGCTGTGATAACCACAAGAGAGCTTGGTCAGCTTATACGAATGTACGGTATTGACATAAACAGTATGGCGCCGGAAACCACTGATTCGCCTTTGGGTTCCAGAAGCTCCGCAGGCAAATTGTTCGCCGCATCGGGAGGTGTGATGGAGGCCGCCATGAGAACCGCTTACTATATGATCACCGGAGAGGAGCTGTTGCGCTTTAAGATCGAAGCTTTAAGAGGTATGGACGGCTCCAAGGAAGCCAGTGTAAAAATAGGGGATATGAATGTAAATGTGGCTGTTGTAAATGGACTGGCAAATGCCCGCAAGCTGATGGAAAAAGTTAAAAAAGGGGAAAAGGAATACCATTTCATTGAGGTAATGGCTTGTCCGGGTGGCTGCATCAACGGCGGAGGCCAGCATATAGGGGCAAGCGAGGATGAGATTAAGGCAAGGATGAAGACATTGTATGATATAGATGATAAAGAAACCGTTAAGGTCTCTCATAAGAATCCGGAGATTGTAGAGTTGTATGAGAAGTTCCTGGGTAAGCCTATGGGTAAAAAATCCCATGAACTGCTTCATACAGATTATTTCAAAAGGGAAGTTCTGTTATAATATTAATATTTTACGGCGATGGGACATGCAAACAGAGATAAGGTTGTAACAACGGTCAAGGGCAAATGCAGGGTATGTTTTACCTGTGTGAGAGAATGTCCTGCAAAAGCGATAAAAATTGTTGACGGACAGGCCGAGGTGCTGAGTGAAAGGTGCATTGGTTGCGGTAACTGTGTCAGCGTTTGCAGGCAGAATGCAAAGGTTGTCCTTGACCTTAAGGGTGAGGTTGAAAGTTTGCTGGCCAATAAGGATAAAAAGAATGTTGCACTTGTTGCACCCTCTTTCCCCGCGGAATTTACTGAACTGGAAGATTACAGGTTGCTTGTGGGAATGGTTCGCAAGCTGGGGTTTGACAAAGTAATGGAAGTTTCTTTCGGTGCCGATCTTGTGGCGCGTCAGTATAAGAAGCTGCTGGAGAGCGAAAACCAGGGCGACTATATCTCGTCAGACTGCCCGGCAATAGTGTTCTATATTGAGCATTACCATCCCGGTCTTGTAAGTCACCTTGCACCAATTGCATCACCGATGGTGGCCATATCAAGGCTGGCAAGGCACCTGCACGGTGAAGATATAAATACCGTTTTTATCGGCCCCTGCATCGCCAAAAAAGCCGAATCGGATGAAATAGATGTTGCCCTTACCTTTTCTGAGCTCAGGGAAATGTTTGAAAAATATTCAATAACGCCTGATAAGGTTGAACCATCTTATTTTGATGGTCCGGCTTCAGGTATGGGGGCATTGTTTCCCTTGAGCAGGGGGTTGCTGCAAAATGTAAAAAAATCGGACAATATTGTTGAGGGTAATATAATTGTCGATTCGGGCAAAACGCGGTTCAAGGAGGCTATAAGTGAGCTTGAAAGAGGAGAGATAGCCGGCAACAATCTCGAGCTGCTTTGCTGTAATGGCTGTATAATGGGACCGGGAATGACAGACAGGGAGAACTTTTATTATAAATGGTCCCAGATAGGCAAATATGTCAAAGCCAAGCTGCAGGGCATAGATACCCAAAAATGGAGGGATGACCTTGAAAAGTACGGGGAAATTATAGATCTTTCCCAGAAACACATGCCGCTTGACAGGCGTATAGAACGACCTGAGGAGCAAGAGGTTGAAAAAGTACTCAGGGAGATGGGCAAGGAAGATGAGTCAGATCTTCTTGATTGCGGGGCATGCGGATATGAAACATGCCGTGAACATGCCGTTGCCGTAGTGCAGGGATTTGCGGAGGATAAAATGTGTCTTCCCTACACGATAGAAAGGTTGCACCAGTACATTGAGCGGCTCAATTTGACCAATGAAAAGCTAAAGAATACAAAGCTTGAGCTGAGGCATTCGGAAAAGCTTGCACACATGGGCCAGATTGCCGCCGGAATTGCACATGAGCTGAATAACCCTCTGGGGGTAATTACAATGTACAGCAATATTATCTATGAGGAGCTGGAGGAGAATGACCCCAAAAGAGATGAAGCTGATCTTATTGTGAAGCAGGCTGACAGGTGCAAGAAAATTGTGAGCGGATTGCTGAATTTTGCAAGGAGCAACAAGACCAAACTCAGGAAAACCGATATGGCTGAGTTGGTTAACAGGAGCCTGGAATCTGTTGTAATTCCCTCAAATGTTCAGGTTTCGGTCGATTCAGATCTGGATGATACGATGGCAGCTGTTGATCAGGAGCAAATGATGCAGGTTCTCACAAATCTTGAAAAAAATGCGGTTGAGGCTATGCCTGATGGCGGGGAGCTTAAGGTACACTTAAGCGGCAATAAGGAAAAAATTCATATTAGCATTACAGATACCGGCTGCGGTATTCCTGAAGAGAATAAGGAGAAACTTTTCACTCCCTTTTTCACAACCAAGGATCTGGGCAAGGGAACGGGACTCGGGTTGCCCCAGGTTCACGGAATTGTAAAAATGCACCAGGGAAAAATCAATGTAAAATCAAATACAGAGCCTGAAAAAGGACCGACAGGGACGGAATTTATAATAACTATACCAAGAAACATTTAAAATAATCAAGATATGAAGAATGAAGAAAAGAAAACAATATTTCTGGTTGACGATGATGCAGACTATGCTTTCCAGATGACCAAAATGCTTGAGAATATGGGCTATGAGGTTGTAAGCGCCAACGGGCAGAAAGAAGCCGAGGAGAAGATTGAAAATATAAAGCCCGATCTGGCCATTATTGATCTGATGATGGAGAACAAGGACAGCGGTTTTATTTTAAGTCACCGCTTGAAAAACCGTTTTCCCGATGTTCCCATAATAATTGCAACGGCACTGACATCTGAGACCGGCATGATGTTCAGCCTCGAAGATGAGGAAGACAAAAAATGGATCAAAGCCGATGCTTATCTGGAAAAGGGACTAAGGCAGGATCAGCTGGAAAGGGAAATAAATAAACTGTTAAAATTATGAGTACACTCAAGTTGCTGATAGTCGACGATGAGCCCGGCATACGGTCGGGTGCTAAAAGGGTGCTGCAGGATTTTTCTTTTGGTTACCCTTTTATGGACGAGGATTTTGAATTTGAGATACTTGAGGCTGAAACCGGTGAGAAAGCAATAGAAATAATAGAATCCACCGATGTTGATATAATATTGCTTGACAACAAGCTTCCCGGAATAGACGGTATAGAGGTACTCGAGCATATAAATAATAAAGAGTATGATATTGCGGTGATGATGATCACTGCATATGCATCACTTGATCTTGCTATCAAGGCTACAAATTATGGGGCCTACAATTTTGTGCCCAAGCCTTTCAAGCCTCAGGAGCTGAGAATATCGGTCGAAAATATCACCAAAAACCTTTACCTGAAACGGATGACCCGTGCAATGCAGGAGGGGGGTGAACAGAACAGGTTCCAGTTCCTCTCGGTTTTGTCTCATGAGCTAAAATCACCCATTAACGCAATTGAGGGTTACCTGAGGATGATGAGGGAAAAACAGGTTGGGGATACTATTGATGATTATATGGAGATGATAGAGCGCTCTATGGAGCGGATAAAGGGTATGCGCTCGCTTATTTCCGACCTGCTTGATCTGACAAAAATTGAATCCGGTGCCAAAAGGCGTGATCTTCAAAAGATTGATATTATGGAGATTGCAAAATCATCGGTTGACTCATTTGAACCGATGGCCTCTCAAAGCAACATCAGGATAAATCTTCATGGGGATGAAAATATTTATATGACTGCCGATAAAAACGAGATGGAGATAATTTTTAACAACCTCGTTTCAAATGCAGTTAAATACAACAAGGAGGGAGGAGAGGTATATGTTTCCATCAGTGAGGATGAGGGGGAAATATCAATAAGTGTTGAAGATACGGGCATTGGAATGAGCCAAGAGGACAAGCAGCATCTTTTCCAGGATTTTGTTAGGATAAAAAACACAAGGACAAAATTTGTTCCGGGCAGCGGACTGGGACTGTCTATTACGAAAAAAATGGTGGACCTCTATAACGGCACCATTGATGTCGAGAGTGAACCGGATGTTGGAAGCAAGTTTATTGTAAGATTTCCGTTATAACCTTTAACTTTGCTTTTTACCGGTTTTTAATTTTCGATTGTAGTAAACGATGAAAAAGTTTTACCTGCCGCTGAAGCTTCGTCTTTTTTTGCCCGTAAGTTTACTTATTGTGATAATAGTGGCAAGTATCACTGTTTTTTTCGTGAAAAAATCACTTGATGTTTTTCACTCCCAGATTGAGGATAATCTGAGAGTTGAGGTTCGTACAATTTCCAAAATGTTTGAACGCGAGGCCACCCTGAAAAACGAAAGGGTCAGAACCAATCTGAGGGTGGCTGCCGCCGCTTTCTCTGACAGTGATTTAAAAATAAGTCCGCAAACCTTCACCGTTGAAGCTGAAAACCAAATTACCGGAGAAATATACGATGCCCGGCTGAACAGGTGGTATCTGGAAAATGAGCCGTTATACGCCAGCAAATGGTTTGTGGATAGTCTGCAGAATTTGCTCGGCTCGACCGTTACAATCTTTCAAAAATCAGACAGCGGATTTGTGAGGATGTCAACCAATGTTCTCACAAGAGAAGGTGAGAGGGCGGTTGGAACGTATATCCCTATGGATTCACCCGTGAGTCGTTCAATATCGGAAGGGGAGACCTACTACGGGCGTGCCTTTGTTGTGGATGACTGGTATGTTACTGCCTATGAACCTTTAATTTATAATGGTCAGCTGGTGGGAATGATATATGTGGGAGACAGGGAAAAGAACCTGGATAAACTGAAAGATATACTTTATGACCTTAAAATAGGTAAAAGCGGTTATCCTTTTGTCTTCGACAGGGAAGGCTATCTTATGATCCATCCTGAAAGAGAGGGGGAGTTCTGGGGCGACAGCCTTCTTTTCAGGCGGGTCAGGGAAAAAGGAGAGGGTGTGATTGATTACCGCCTGGAAGGAGAAGGTAAAACGATGGCTTTTGAATATTTTGAAGATTTTGAAGTTTACGTTGCCGCATCTGTTTACCCTCACAAGGAAACTGCCGAGCTAAGAGAAGATGCAATTTTTGGTGCAATTGTTACAGCCGGTGTTTCAATATTGCTGCTTTTGGGATTTATATACTTTTTTACAACAGAACGCATTTACAGTTTTTTCACTGAGCTTCAAAAGTCAAGGGAAAAAATCAGCAGGATGAGCCGGGCACTTAAAGAGTCGGAGGAGCGTTACAGGAAATTGTTTGACAGTACCGGAGATGATATTTTTGTAACCGATATTGATGAAAATATTGTTGAAGTAAACAATGCTGCCTGCGAAACACTGGGATATACAAGAAGTGAATTGCTGAGAAAGAAAATGTCTGACCTGAAACCGGAAAAATACAGGGAAGAGGTTGCCGAAAACCGCAGGATTATTTTTGAAAAAGGAAGTCACTCTTTTGAATCCGAGCATATTACAAAAGCGGGTGAGATTATTCAGGTTGAATTTGCAAGCAGACTGGTTAATTATGGTAACGAGAAGCTCGTTTTAAGCGTAGTAAGGAATATAAGCAAGCGCATTGAGTACGAGCGCCAGATATTAAGTGCAATTATCAGGGGGGAAGAGCGTGAAAGGAAACGTTTTGCCAGGGAGATGCATGACGGCCTGGGTCCGTTGCTTTCAACAATTAAGCTTTATATAAATGAGCTGGGATCTATTTCATTGAGTGAGGGTGAAAGAAAAGAACTTATGAGTCATACCAACGAGCTCATTGACGAAGCGGTAAATTCGACTCGCACCATATCGGACAACCTGATGCCCACCGTTATTAACTCTTATGGTCTGGTTAAGGCCGTACAGGCATTTTGCGACAAGGTTAACAAGACCAACCGGCTGGATATCTCTTTTAAAACCGAAAACATTGACCAAAGACTTGAAGGGAATGTGGAGATTATTCTTTTCAGGGTTATAAGTGAGCTTATCAACAACACTATTAAGCACGCAGAGGCGGAAAATGTATATATACTCCTGAGAAAAAAAGACGGCAGCCTGACTCTTTATTTCAAAGATGACGGATTAGGCTTTGATTCCGATGAGGTTATTTATTCGCAAAACAAGGGAATGGGATTGAAGAATATAATCAGCCGTGTCAGGTCAATAAGCGGTAAGTATACTATCAACAGCAGTCCGGGAGAAGGTTTTTCTATTAAAATTGAAATAAATATTTAATACTTTTAGATATGCATGCCACTATAAAAGTAATGATAGTTGACGACCACGAGATCTTTCGCAACGGTTTAAAAATGGTGCTGGGGAAGCTTAAATATCTGGAGATAGCGGGAGAGGCTTCCGACGGGAACTCTTTTTTGGAAATGCTTGATGAAACCGAGGCAGACATTGTTCTGATGGATATTGAAATGCCCGGAATGAACGGTATTGAGGCAACCGAGGCTGTCCTGAAGAAAAAGCCGGATCTCAAAGTTATTGCACTTACAATGTTCGGTGATGACGAATACATTCAAAGTATGCTGGATGCCGGTGCAAAAGGTTTTCTCATGAAGAACATCAACAAGGAAAATCTTGACAGGGCCATCCAGACAGTTTACAACGGAGGGAACTATTTTTCCGAGGAGCTTTTTGAATTCTTCACAAGGCAACTGACAAAAGAGAAGGAGAAGGATAAGGAGAAGGATGAGGAGAAACTTAAGCTCACCCGCAGGGAAAAGGAGATCCTTCAGCTGCTGTGTGAAGGGCTGACCAACAAGGAAATAGCGGATGCCCTTTTTATAAGTGAGCGAACTGTTCTGGGACATAAGACCAATTTGCTAACCAAGACCAATACAAAGAATTCTTTGAGCCTTATGGCATATGCAATAAAGAACAACCTGGTAGTAATAAAGTAATATTTTGCCGGCTTCAAAATAAAACCGTTCGCACCGGTTCTGCCGGTCAATTTAACTCAGTTTTACGTTCCGGTGGAGCAAAGATTTTTAAGAGACCGGGTTCCGTTCTCCGCTGAATAATTTATACTCACCTGCTTCCATGATCTCCTGAAGGTTCTCGGCCACTTTCCACACTTCGGTAAAAGTGTTGTAAAGGGCTGCAGGAGCTAATCTGATTATTGAGGGTGGTCTCAGGTCGGGAACTATCCCCCTTGCCTTTAGCGCTTCATTAATTCTTACCGCTTCTGGATGTTCAATTGCGATATGTCCGCCTCTTCTTTCATCTTCCGGTGGGGTAACTATTCTGAATTCCTCGAATTTGGGGATGATCCTTTGCTGAATCAACCCGGAGAGAAAAGAAGTGAGCTTCAATGATTTTTCCCTGATATTTTCTATTCCCGCTTCAAGGGTTATATTGAGGGCTCCTTCAAGGGGGGCGGAGCTTAATATTGCAGGTGAAGAGATCTGCCACCTTCCTGCGTCAGGGGCAGGTATAAACTCATTGAGCATCTCGAACTGTTTTTCTTTCAAACATCCGAACCAGCCGGTCATAAAAGGCTCCCTGTAGAAATGCTTCTTGTTTACATACAGGAAAGCAGTCGCTCCCGGTCCGCCGTTCAAATACTTGTAGCTGCACCAAAGCGCAAAGTCCACACCCCACTGGTCAAAATTGTGGGGGATGGTTCCCGCCGAGTGACTGCAGTCAAAACCGATCAAAATGCCCCGTTTGTGAGCTTCTTCGGTTAAAAATCCAATATCCAGCAATTGTCCGGTATGGTAAACAACTGAGGGTAAAAACACAATTGCTGTTTCAGGGGTCATAAGTTCAACTATCTTCCTCTCATCAAGATATCCGTTATCGTTAGCCTTTGCAAGAATAAGCTCTTTCTCCGGGTCGAGTCCTCTGAGCTTTATCTGACCTTTAAGTGCGTATATATCGGAGGGAAAGTTTTGCTCATCTGCAACGATTTTTTTCCTTTCTCCTTCAGGACGGTAAAAACTGCTGACAAGTGCATGTATGTTGACCGTAGTTGTACCGGTCATTATAACCTCCCCAGGCTGGGCGCCGACTATTTGTGACGCCATTACCCCCATTTCTTCTGCAAACCAGAACCAGGGGCGTTTGGCTGATAACCATCCCGTTATTGCAAGCTTCTTCCATTCGTTTACAACCCGCATAATGGATTCTTCGGAGTCTCTTGAAAGCAGCCCCAGCGAATTCCCATCCATGTAAATAGTTTGAGGTGGGATATAAAACCGCTCCCTGAAACCGGCAAGCTTATCTTCTTTGTCAAGTAAAGCGGCGCTTTCCTTTGAATAATTAACTGAGCTCATTTTATTGATTTGTTTTGCAATAGTTTGTATTTTTTGAATGGGTGCACACCTTTACCGGCATAGTGTCTTTTCACCAAGGGCTGCGAATAGAGGGGCATTGTCTTAGTAGAGCCTTCTTCTTTTTGACGGCATAATTATCCATAATATAACATAAACCAGTATGCCGGGAAATGCTGCACTCAAAATTGAAACCAGAAGATATAACACACGCACAAGTGTTGTGTCCCATCCAAGCCATTCTGCAATTCCTGCGCAAACTCCCCCAATTACACGGTTGTGCGAACGTTCAAGCTTGTTTTGATCCATATTTTGTTACTTTTTTGTTTAAAAATAATAAAAACGATTATTATTACAAGATTAAGTTTTTACCGGCTAAGGGAAAAACAGAAATTTTTATGTAAATTGCCTGAAGTCTCACAAATCCGGATTAAAAAACAGTGAAAAATGAATTTTTTGAATAACAGATATTTAACCGAAAGTTTAATTAAACACTCACCCCATGGACAAAAAATTTTTTTCAAGGCAAGCTGTTTTATTATGGTTTGCTTTATTTTTAATTATGCAAACCGGTTGTAAAATGGAACCAACTCCACCGGATGCGGAAAAAAAACCTCATGAAATTACAACTCACGGGGATACCCGCGTTGACAATTATTACTGGATGAGGGACAGGGAAAATCCTAAGGTAATAGAGTACCTTGAGGCTGAAAACGAGTATGCCGATGCTATGATGGCCCACACCGAAGATCTTCAGGAAAAACTTTTCGATGAGATAGTTGGCAGGATAAAGGAGACCGATGAATCCGTTCCCTACTTTGACAACGGATATTATTATTATACCCGTTATGAAGAAGGAAAAGAGTTTCCTATTTATTGCCGGCGTGAGGGCAGCATGGATGCCGAAGAGGAGATTCTTCTGGATGTGAATGAGAAAGCCGAAGGATACGACTTTTACCAGGCAACGGGCCTGAGTGTCAGTCCCGACAACAAAATGCTTGCTTTCGGTGCAGATACGGTTGGACGAAGAAGGTACCCCATTCACTTCAAGGACCTTACCACAGGTGAGATCCTTGACGAGAGTATTCCGGTAACAACCGGCGGCTCAGTTTGGGGCAATGACAGCGAAACTCTCTTTTACACTACTCGTGACTACAATACTCTGAGAGCCGACAAGATACACAGGCACAAAGTGGGGGATGACCCCGATGATAGCGAGCTTGTTTATTATGAAGAAGACAATACTTTCAGGGTAGGGGTATCACGCACTAAATCGAGGGAGTATATAATGATAGTCTCCTCTCACACTCTTTCCACCGAATACCGTTATCTCGATGCTGACAATCCCGGCGGGGAGTTCACTCTTTTTCAGCCAAGGGAAAGGGATATGCGTTATTCGGTTGATCATCACGGTGACAACTTTTATATAGTTACCAATATGGATGCGCCCAATTTCAGGCTGATGAAAACCCCGGTAAACAGAACAGGCAAAGAGAACTGGCAGGATGTTATACCTCACAGGGATGATGTTTTGCTTTCTGGCATAGAGATATTCACTGACCATCTGGTAGTCTCGGAGCGTAAAGATGGACTAACACAGCTCAGGGTAATGGAGTGGGACGGAGATGAAGACTATTATCTTGAGTTTGAAGAAGAGGCTTATACTGTGCGTACTTCCAGGAATCCTGATATAGACACCGATGTTTTGAGGTTTTCTTACACTTCGCTTACAACCCCTTCTTCAATTTATGACTATAACATGAATACAGGTGAGAGGGAGCTGCTGAGGCAGGATGAGGGGCTGGGTGATTTTGAGCCGGACGATTATGAAGCAAGACGTTATTTTGCAACTGCCGATGACGGTACCGAGGTGCCCATATCCCTTGTTTTCCGAAAGGGTACTGAGCTTGACGGCAACAATCCTTTGTTACTTGACGGTTATGGCTCTTACGGCTCCAGCAGGGACCCCTCTTTCAGCTCGGTTCGCCTGAGCCTTCTTGACCGTGGATTTGTATATGCCATAGCTCATATAAGGGGAGGACAGGAGATGGGTCGCCACTGGTACGATGAAGGAAAGTTGCTGAATAAAAAGAACACTTTTACAGATTTTATTGCCTGTACTGAATTTTTGATTGAGAATAATTATACAAATCCTGATTTAATGTTTGCCCAGGGGGGGAGTGCCGGTGGACTTCTCATAGGTGCGGTCATAAATATGAGACCTGATCTCTACCGCGGCGTTATTTCCCGTGTCCCGTTTGTCGATATAGTGACTACTATGCTGGACGAGTCGATACCTTTGACAACTTTCGAGTATGACGAGTGGGGCAACCCCAACGATCCGGAATATTACGAATATATGCTCTCCTATTCTCCTTACGACAACGTAGAAGAAAAGGATTATCCTGCAATGTTTGTTACATCAGGGCTGCACGATTCGCAGGTTCAGTTTTGGGAGCCGACAAAATGGGTGGCAAAGCTCAGGGATAAGAAAACCGATGATAATCCACTGTTGCTGAGGACCAATATGGAAGCGGGTCATGGAGGAGCGGCCGGACGTTACCAGAGATACAGGGAGACAGCTGAGTTGTATGCCTTTTTGCTTGATCTTGCAGGGATCAGCGAATAAAAAAAATATGATAAAAAAAAGCGGGGATCGCTGCCCGGAGGCGATGATCCCCGCTTTTTTGTGGTGGTGCGCCGTGCATGATTGTTTAACTTGGTGGTGAAAGTCCTTGCGGGTTTGTAAAGTAGAGCTTGGTTACTCTTCCCTGACAATATCTATCAGCTCAATATCAAAAATAAGTGTCATAAAAGGTTCAATTGGGCCGTCCTGGCGTGGATTTGCACCATATGCAAGCTCCTGGGGAATGAAAACCCGCCATTTTGACCCAACCGGCATCATCTGAAGCGCTTCGGTCCACCCCTCGATCACATTGCCGGGCATAAACTGTGCGGGTTCGCCACGCTCATGCGAGCTGTCAAAAACGGTACCGTCAATCAGCGTGCCGGTATAGTGAACAATTACCTCATCTTCAAAAGTGGGTACCGGACCGTCTCCCTCCTCCAGTATCTTATACTGTAATCCGCTTTCAGTTGTGACAACATCCTCCTTCAGTTTATTTTCCTCGAGAAACTCTTCTCCTTCTTCAAGATTTTCACTGTAATGCATCATATTGAAATAACTGTTGAGTATATTGTTTGCCTCCATCTCGTCGAATACATGGTCTTCCTCTGCAAACACTTCACGCATTGCCTCGGCAACCAGTTCGGCGTTCAGCTCCTCCATTCCGCTCATTTTTAATTGGTTGCCAAATGATATCCCGATGGCGTAGCTAACCGAGTCAATTTCGCTGTCAAGGTTTTTGCTGCCCCCACCCATACCGGTGCCGTCACAGGAGGTTATAATAAACGTGGCTGCAGCGGTCATTAAAAATAAATTGAATTTCCTCATTTTTTAAAAGTTATAGTTAGTAAATTAATAATAGGCAGGTTTTTAAAGCAGAAATAAGGTATTGATTATACAATTGTTTCAACTTCCCGGCAAATATACATAAATTTTCCATCTGAGGAATCTGTTAAAAAAATATCCCGAACATTAAAATTGACGGCCTCCTTTTACCAGCTGCCATCTGTTTTTGTTGCTCTTATCATTTCCCTTTTTCCAGGTGGGCCGGCAATTTTTTCAACTTTTAGTCCCGTACCCTCCATGTTTCTGCGTACTTTTCCGCTGGCGCAATAAGTTACCAGTACCCCGTTTTTCTTCATGGCTTTGTGCATTTTATCAAAAACTTCGCTTGTCCACATTTCCGGCTGGGCCCGCGGACTAAACGCATCGAAATAGACAAGGTCGTATTGTTCGGTGAAAGAATGGGAAAGCAGATCCACCCTGTATTTTGAAAATGCAAAATTTTTTGATATAAGCTCTGTCCTGTTCCATTGGCTTTCGTGCAGTCTTTTAAAAACCGGCTCATAGAGGCTTTCATTGTCAAAATAGTTTAACCGGTTATACTCTTCGGGTTTCAGCGGATAAAGTTCAATGCAATGGTAAACAATGCTGATCTCCCTTTTTTCGGCTTCAATGAGTGTCAGAGCGGCATTAAGGCCGGTGCCGAAGCCTATTTCCAGAATTTCCGTATGGGGCTTATTTAGGTAAAGCAAGCCTTCTTTAACAAAAACATGCTGTGATTCCTTTATTGCTCCGTGAAGGGAATGGTATGTTTCGTCAAGATCACTGACATGTAATGTGTGCGACCCGTCTGCGGTTTTTTTGATGATTCTTTTCATCTGGGCGGTCATTACTGTTGTATCAGTTCAAGTGCCGTTTCCAGTATAGTGTCAAGTCCCCTGCTGATATCACGTTGTCTCATGTCTACCTGAATGTCAGGCGGGATTCCGTGTTCAACATTGAACTTGTCAGGTGCCAGGGTTATGGTGGCTGAAAATCTGTAAGTCCAGCCGTTAGGCAATTCCTTGTATATGGGGGTTCCGCCTCCGCCGCCCGTTGTGTCGCCAACAACAGTTACATGGGGAAGGGCAGACATTTTAAGTGCAAAATCATTCGTGGCACTGTATGAACGGCGGTTTGTCAATACTACAACAGGTTTGAGGAATTGCTCACTGCCTTTAGGGGACAGGTGTACCGGTTGGGGGTCGGTGAATTCATCGTGTCCGGGGCCTTTTTTAAAAAGGTTGTAGGCAACAAGTCTTTCTTTGTCGGCAAAACGGCTGGCAAGTATCTCCACGTTTGTGCTGAATCCGCCACCGTTGCTTCTTACGTCAAATACGATACCTTTCAGGTCTGAAAAATCCTCAATAATATTGTCGATAATCTCTGGCTCTACTCTTTTGGTGAATGAGCCGAAGTAGATATAGCCTATCGAATCGATCACCTGAGTTACGAACGGCCCTTTTTCTTCATATGTGTTTTTAAGGTATGAACTCCTCAGGATACTGTAGTTGAAATTGGCCGGGTAGTCTTTGTACCACTCCCAGCTCCTGGATATGTCAAAGCCTGCATCAAGGTTAACATGTCCGTCTCTTAAGTGATGAAGCATTTCGCTTAAGACGCTGAAAAGCTGCCTTTCTGTCATCTGGTTGTGCACCCTTGGCCTGTACTCACTATAAATTGAGTCCCAGTTAATATTCTTATATTCGAAAAAAGAGTATTTTTTGTCAATCGTTTCCCAGAGTATTTGAAAATTTTCCACCGGCTCATTTGCCGGGTCCTTTTCTATAAAAGCCTTTTCGCAAGCTGTAAGGCTCAGGGTAATTATAATTATTAAAACGCGGGTTATCATTTGAATTCAATCGTTTAGTAAGATTTGCAGGCAATTCAGAAATTTACGAATGCATTTAACAATAATGCATTCGTGCCGCTTTTTACCGTATTACCGCTGTTGTATTCATAATAATTCCATTTGTATTCGAGTCTGAGGCCGTGAATAGAACTAAGCCTGTATTCAAGGCATATACTGTTTGTTAATCCGCGAAAACTGTCAACTGTTGCAACTTCAACACTTTCTAAAAAAGCTTTAGTCCCGTTACCTGGATTTGTCAGGTATCCAATTGGTTTGCTCATGGCATATGAGGGGCGGATATTGAAAGAGACCACAGGTACTGACATCCTGTAAAAAAGGGTGAGGTCTTTTTCATTCCAGGTAAAGTCATACGCCCCCATTCCCGTCAGGTTAACTGTACTGTAAAGACTGTTTCTTACCGCGCTGTTGTGGAAAAGCATATGCCTGTGATAAACATAGCTGTTGTTGAGTGATCCTCCGGCAAACAATTCCAGGTGGCCGTTAAAAATATTTGCGGCCTCTCTCATGTAGGTATAATTAACTTTTCCTATGATAGTTTTAACAGAAGACTCGGTTAGTTCGGGGTATGTTGACGGATGCAGATAGGCTTTGGAAAAGGATATTTCGGTTTGGCTCAGGTGCGAGGAAGCGTGATTGTTTATCCCTGCTCTGACAGTATTGTGCCTCCCGCTGTAAAGCAGAGAAGAAATTCCCTCATCCCTTATTGAATGGTAGGTGAACCCTCCTCCCAGGTTAATATGGCGGAATGTTTCGTTTGATTCGCCGGCGGACAGGTACAGGGGGCCCGATAAAAAAATTATTAAAGGCAGAAGCCTTTTTATATGTAATATCAGTCTGGTCAATTCTTGTTTAGCCTCTTTATTTTTGACTACAATAATAACGATTTAATATAAATAATTGTTCTGTGCGAAAACAATAGTTGAGGCTAACTCATAAGAGTTGCGGGAGTACAATATTTTAGGGAGCTGAAAGAGAAATTTCAGAATGAGTACTGAACTGATAAGAACAGAGAATGACCTGCCTGTTCAAAAATTGTTCTTTCACCCCCGGCAAATATTTGCCCCACCAGCTCCATATCGAAGTTTCTTGCAAGCGAATAATCAAGGTTCGGCATTACAAAGGCGGCATCAATGTCTGGCAGTGCCATAAAGGATAATCCTCCCTTGAGCACGGGGGAGAACGAGTGTTCTGCGCTTACCGTAACTGCAAACTCTGAGAACATAATGTTGTCGGCTCTTAATGGTTGTGTTATCATGAATGCTGTTTCCGGGTCGCGTGCGTATCCCCCATTATAGAGAAACTCAACAATTCCGAAAGTTCCTCCGGGGAACATGTAATCCATTCCGGCTGCGGCCACAAAATTACCTCTTTCAACTCCTTCAGTTTTTTCCAGATCATAGAACCAGCTTATTTCCCCTTTTAACCCGGCTTCTTTCAGGTTGCCTGCCCATCCGGCTCCAAGGGCAAGTCTGTTGCGGTAGTATCCGGCAATTGCCTGCAGGTCATATCCCATGTAATTGTAGTTCATTCTGGTTGCCGCCACAGTTTCTTTTCCATTATCTGACGGACTCACTGCCAGTTCAAGACTCGACATTCCGTCAATATAGTGCTGGATTCTGATGGCATCCGTGCCGGGGCGTTCAGGATAATCGAAATCAAAAAAAGAATACACATTGAACAAATCGTTGGGATTCGACACAAGGTTAATGCCCCAGTTGACTCTTTGTCTTCCCGTTCTTATCCTCCAGTTGTCGGTTCGCCAGCTCAAATAAAACCGGTCTATCATCGTATGGCCGAACAGGGAGTTGTCCGAAAGCCACACCCATGACATATCTATGAGTCCGTCATCCTGACCCAGCAAATCTTCATACCGGGGAAAATCTCCAAGCATTTCATTGTATATCAACCTGTTTCTGCTTTCAACCCTCAGGTCTGCATTGGTGGTAATATCCCATCTGAAATTCAATCGGTTATGGACAAGATTTCCAAGTGAAGGGTTTTCAAAATTGTTGTCAAGCTGAAGGGAGGGCATCTCTTTTATATAGCCGCCCAGGCTAAGGGGAAGTCTGTCCCCTGCCGAGAGATCTGCGGTGACGATCATATTAAGCAGGAAAACAGCTGAGAGTATTGGTAATATTATCCTCATATTATTTTTAGTTTTCCCTGTTAAATGTTTCATCCTTGTCTACTGCCCCGTCAACCAGCGTGATAACCCTTCTTGCCCTTTCAATCACCCTTTGGTCGTGTGTTGAGAATATCAGGGTTATATTCTCCTCCTTGTTCAGTTTTGCCATAATGTCCAGAAGATTGAAAGCAGATTCGGTGTCAAGGTTAGCTGTGGGCTCATCTGCAAGGACAAAATCAGGCTTTGATGCCAGAGCTCGTGCTACTGCAACGCGTTGCTGTTGTCCACCGGAAAGCTTGGCCGGTCTCACATTCAGCTTATCGCTCAGTCCCACCTGCTCAAGCATTTGCTTTGCTCTTTCTTCCATTTCTGCTTTGGGACGGTTTTGCAGGAGCATTATGAACGAAACGTTTTCAATTGCTGTAAGTACGGGTATCAGGTTATAGGCCTGAAACACAAAACCTATATGCCTGAGCCTGAAGTCAAAAAGCTTGCTTTCCTTCATTGTTGCTATATCCACCCCGTCAATTATAACATGGCCTTCCGTGGGCTTGTCAAGTCCGCCGACAACATTCAGAAAAGTGGTTTTACCGCTTCCCGATGGACCAACAATTGCGGTGAATTCGCCTTGTCTGAATTCCAGACTGACACTTCTCAGGGCATGAACAGGCACTGCAGTATCTGTGTAGACTTTTGAAAGATTGTTTGTTTTTATTACAGTTTCCATTGTATAGTCAGTTTATGAGTATGTTTTATACTATTTTGTTTAGATTCAGGTATTTATTCCTGTCTTACTGCCTCGGCAGGCTGCAGGCGGATTGCTTTCCAGGCCGGATAGATTGAGGCAAGAATTGCAAAAATTATTACCACCATACCTGACTGGAAATAAAATGCTGTATCGATCTGCGGATAAATTACAGAGGCATAGCCGAAATCCTCAAGTCCTTCGCCACCTGGAACATGGACACCGTATATATTCAATATCCTCACCATTGCAAAGGAAAATATCAGTCCAACTGCCCCGCCTATTAAAGAGACCATAGCCGACTCCATCACTATCATTGAAAAAACCCTTGCTTTTTTCATCCCGACAGCCATAAGTATGCCAAGCTCCCTTACCCTTTCAAGAATTGACATCAGTATAGTGTTGAGCAAACCGAAGGAAACACCCATAATTATAATGGCAACAAGCAGAATAAGAACCTGGTCGAGAACCTCCAGTGCATAAAAAAGCGTGGGATCCAAATCTGCCCAGTGGCGCACTTTCATGTCGGGATAGGCTTTTTCAAGCTCCCCGGCCACATCCCGGTATTTATCATGATCATCAAGCAAAACGGCAATTTCAGTTACCGCTTCCGCATCGCCTATAAGATAGTTAATTTCTGAAGCTCTTACAAAAGCCATTCTTTCCTCAAATCCTCTGGATGTCACAGAATAGAGCCCCTCAACCCTGAAAGATGAGCTTACAATTTCGCCTTCTATATCCTGGAAGGTAAGCACCAGTCTTGAACCTACCTCTGCGTTGAGCTTTTCGGCCAGCCTTTCTCCTATCAGGATTGAGGGGAGCCTGCTTTCTTCGGTAAAATATGAGCCTTCTTCTATAAGCTCATCGAGCCCGGGGGTTTTAGCTTCTGCTTCAGGTTCCACACCTTTGATTCTTATTCCCTCATTCATATTTGCAGATGCGGCCATTCCGTCTAAGACCGTTCGCGGAGCCGCTCTTATTACATCATCTCTTGCGTTTATTTCATTTGAGATATTTTTTCCCCGGGGGATACGGTAATATGCTTCCGGATTTGCAATAAATTCGGGATGGTGTATTTGTATATGTGATATTTGATTTTCAACCGTATCTTCAAATTGTTGCTGCTCTGAGGCCATGCGGACAGATGCGGAGAAGATAGCCCCCATCAGCCCCAGCACCAATGCAATGATAATAACCAACGTGCGTGTGCGGTTCCTCCAGATATTTCTCCACGATATTTTGATTAGAGTTTTCATATTATTTATTTTTCAATTACTTGCAGAGTCTGTCATTTCAAGTCTGAACACTTTTTGCACAGGGTAAAGACCAACTATTATCGCTATAAGGAATATAGTAACTGCCTGGTAAATAAATATACCCGGTTCAGCAGAAAAAGAGAATACCGGTTCCAGTCCGAAATCGATAATCGCCTCCTTCAAATCATCATCGGTTATAGGTATGGGGTTTTTGTGCAACCGGTAGATAACGGGAAAGCCGACAACAACCCCCGTAATAACCCCGATAAAGCTTATAAATATAGTCTCAAGCATACAAATAATGGCAAGTTGAGTCCGTTTAAGACCGATTGAGAGCAAAATCCCGAATTCCCTGAGTCGTTCGTGCATCATTGTGATTACCGTGCCAAGGATTCCGAACCCTGCAACTATATACAAGACCCATACAAACACCTTAACCTGGGCATCTCTTGCTTCAAAAGCCGCCACCTTGTCAGGCATCAGCTGCTCCCATGTTTTTACGGTGTACCAGTCATCATCAAGATCATTTTGCATTTGCTGAGCAAGCCGGTCAGCTTCCCTTTCATCCTCCATCATCATTATCAGTCTGTTAAGCCTGTCAGGTGCTGCAAAAAAGTATTGTGCCTCTTTCAGGGGAAGGTAAACCATGGTGTTGTTCTGTTCCGGCAGGGGGAATTCAAGTATTCCTCCCACCTTATATTTACCGGCTGCGGTCATACCCTGAAAACCTTGTCCTATAAGTACAAGTGTATCTCCGGTTGAAAGTTCAAGCTGGGTTGCAACACCTTCTGCTATTACCGCATAGTTGTCATCAGCGGAGAACATTTCACCTTTTATCAATCTTGAGGAGAGATCGTTCATCCGGTTTTCCTTTTCCGGCAATATCCCTGTCAGGAATACACCACGGGTTCCGATATCTTTTGCACCCAGGCAAAAACCCTCAATTCTCGGAACTGTATACTTTATGTCATCCCCGTACTTTGCAACAGTTTGCTTAACTTCCTCTTCGTACTCCAAAGCATGGTCGATGGAAGATTCGTCGTGGTAGAGAACATCCTGAATTTGCAGGTGTCCGGTTGTATTGCTTATTATCGATTCGACCATCTCATCCTTCCAACCCTCAATGATTGACATAAGGGCTATTGCCAGTATGGTGGCAAACATTACAGAACTTGCCGTAATCAGGGTCCTTCGTTTTTTTCGCCAGAGATTTCTCCAGGCAATAGTCAGTAGTGTTTTCATATTTATCTGATCTCAGTCAGGTTTTCGATCGAAAAAAAGCGCTCGGAGATATCTATCCCGAATTCCGCGTTTTCAATAGTTATAACAGTTTTCCTGTCTTCTTCATCGGCAGGTACCATTTCCATCACTGCGGGAATTGTTTGTCCGTTAAACTCACGGAAATCGCTGAAATGGACAGAATTGACAAGATCGTCGTGTTCATCATAATTTTCCGTTTTTACCGGCAGATAGTATTCCTTTGCTACCCAATATATTATTTTTTCGTATACCACCGGGTTTTCCGGATCGGGTATCATTTCCACAACATAGCACTCATAGCCGTTGACGGTTTCAGTGCCGGTAAGTTCGTGGGTATAGTCGTCAATCAATGATGCTGCCCCCACCAGGTCGTCGTTGGTGAAATCCGATCCCATCCATGACTGAGACATCATTGACGGTGGCATTCTCACAGTGCGGTCAATGTTTGGCTGGTAGTTCCAGATATCATTTTCCCTTTTGAGAAAGGCGGTTCCTTCCTCACGTGCAGGAGCCGTTACATAGATGAGGGAATAATCATCGCCAAGTGTCCACGCTTTCATTGATATATCCCTTGTGTAGCGCGGTCTTACCGTTTCCATTGTCATTTCCTGGTAGGATGCATCACCTCTCATGTTTTTCTCCATTGTTCCTATTATATCCTGTGCATCCTGAGGTACTGCATTCAGGGATAAAAGGAACATAAACAAACCTGTAATGGTGAATTTTTTCATAGATCTTTAGTAGTTTGATTTGCAATTATTTACCTGTTAATCTTTAAACTCATGTTTAGTTATTATTTTAAACCCGCATCAGACTAAGTCAGACAAAATAAGATGAACAAACCATGCGGGTCCATAAATATTGCAAGCTTTTCGGTTTTGTAAAATTTTAGCAGTAAAGCCGCGTAAAAATTTATAAAAACTATCTTTTGCCCTGACTGTTTTGCTTGGTTTTCTCTACTTTTTGACGCCATTCTTCAAGCAGGTCGTCAAGCCTTTCTGAGATCCATATATAAAAATCAATTCCGTATTTGAGCCATTCTGAAGTATCATCGTTTTTGTCAGGTCTGAGCTCATAGCCATTCTCCAGTAATTTTCTGAAATGTTCGAAATTTTGTATTCGTTTTTTAAGATAATCAACCCAGTCTACTTCAGGGGAAAGGCAATAATAAGTTTTTCTTTCACCGCTGTGGGATATGGCTTTTATAAATCCTATATTTATAAGAATCCTGACATTATTGCTTATTGAGCTTTTTGAGGCTTTGAGGGCGCGGGTAAGCTCTTCAAATGACACATCCTGCTTGTCGCTTACCATCAGAAACCCGAATATTCGTCCGGCCATCCTGGGCAAGCCCACATTCTCAAAAAATATCCCGCTCTCTTCAATGTGCTTTGTTCTGGAGTCCATCTCAGGTGACATATTTTATAATATTTTTATATAAGTTTTAATTGCAAATATAATAAGTTTTTTTGGTTCTGCAAGCACAGAACCAAAAAAACAAGATAATTTTTTATCTTTTTTATATTTTTACAATAATTGAAACCAAGCTTTTTTGGGTATGGACCGAAAACACAAAAAATTGCTTATTGTTGCCCTGATTTTGGCGGTAGCATTAGCTGTTTCTCTTTTTTACAACTTTTATGACGGTGAAGGGGAGCCAGTAGCGGATCTTGAAGAGAAGCTGGAATACAGGGAGCGGGAGTATGAACAAAGGATAGACAGTCTGGAGAGAACCCTTGAGGAGCTTAGGGTTGTTAAAGAGGTGCCTCCTTTACTTGATGAGCGGCAGATAAAAAATTTGCAGGAAAAGGGACTTGATGACCCGGTAAAGGATTTGAGGGAAGATCTTATGGAAGATCCGGACCTTATTACTCAGGAAGGGGTTCTGGGGGGCACAATGGGATTTTACTTCAGTGAGGGCATACATATTCTGAATGAGAGGTGGGTTCTGGCCTATTTTGAGGATGGCCATGTTGGCGGTGCCATGCTTTTGAGATATGATGTCCTTCCCGGCGGTGACATCAAATGGGAGGTTATTGACGACTGGACTTACTGATTTCTTTTGTCTTTTGTTTGCTTAACTTTATGAACTTCTCCTTCCTGTGCTGCAAAGGTATTGGGGAAAATCTTCCTGGCATCTTCTACAAGAGGTAATATCGATTTATATCTTGGTGAAAAATGTCCGATTATCAGTTTTCCTGCGTTTGCCTTTTTTGCTGCCGTTGCCGCTTCACCCGCCGATGAGTGATATTTTTCGCGGGCTTCTTTAGCCATATTGTTTGCATAGGTTGCCTCGTGATAAAGAAGATCAACATTTTTTATATATTTTACGATACCTTCGCTGTATCGTGTGTCACAGCAATATGCCATAGATCTTGGTTTGTAGGGTGGGAGAGTAAGTTTTTTGTTTGGTATTGATGTACCGTCAGGTTTGTTGAAATCTTTGCCGCATTTAATATTATATATCTCCTTAACCGGTATATTGTGATATTCGATCATATCTTTCCTGATATTCAACAAAGGGGCTTTTTCCCTGAAAAGGAAGCCGCATGTCGGAATGCGGTGTTTCAACGGAATTGTCTCTACCGTCACTTTTTCGTCCTCATAGATAAGCTCTTGTTTTTTTGATCCAATGGGATGAAAAATGATTTTAAAAGAAAGAGGCTGTTCAAAAAAGAATTTAAGAATGTTGTCCAGAATTTTTTCAAGTTTCGGATTTGCATATATATGCAGGTCCGCTGTGCGTTCCAGAAGCCCGAAGGTGCTTATCAGTCCGAAAAGCCCGAAAACATGATCCCCGTGAAGGTGACTGATGAAAATGTTGTTTATTTTTCCGAAGCGAATATTATTTCTTTTCATCTGTATTTGAGCTCCTTCTCCGCAGTCTATCAAAAAGTACCGCTCATGTACATTGAGTACATGAGCGGCAGGATATCTTCTTGAAGTAGGCACAGCGGAACTGCTGCCCAGTATTGTCAGTGAAAAAGACACGATTTAAGGCGAATTACTCCTTTTTCATTAATTTTGCTGCTTCATCAACGTTTGCTGTAATGTTGAGAACTGTATCAAGCTGAGATATGGTTATAAGTCTTTCGACCGCATCATTCAACCCGGTCAGCACAAATTTGCCGTCAGTGTTTTTACTCAGCCTGTTTGCAACAAGTATTGCGCTTAATCCTGATGAATCGCAATACTTGCAGTTACTCAGATCAAGGATGATGTTTTTTTCACCTTTACCCGATATCAGCACCAGTTCAGATTTAAGCGTGGGAGCTATATGAGTATCGAGTTTTTCCTCAAGCACCTTTATCAGGGTATAACCGTCAAATTTTTCTATGTTGAGTTCCATTGTGTCAGGATTTTTGATCAATATACAAATTATGCATCAAACATATTAATATTTTATAGAAAATTTTCATTTTTCACCGGAGTCTTTTTTATCATCTTTTTCATCCCTGACACTTTCTTCATCTTTATTATCCTTCTCATCTGACTGTTTCTCATCTCCGGCTTCTTCTTTTTCCCCTTCAGCCTGGTCTTTTATTTCTTCTGCCTCCTTCTCTTCTTCCTTCTTTTCTTTTTTGGCTTTCGGTTCTTTTTCTTTTATTTTTTCCTCGTCTTTATTTTGTTGCGTGTCTGGATCTTTTGATTCTTTTTCTGTATCACCGGCAGCGGTTTCTTCCTTGGTTTCCGGTTGAGGTGAAGAAGTTTCCTGTTTTTCTTCGGCCCCGGAGCTTTCAGGAGAGCTCTTTTCTTTTCCTTCCACCATCTCCTCTTTCAGGGATGCAAGCTCCGAGATATCACCAAGTGTTGTTTTTTCAAGGTTGCTCTTGAGCTTCCGCATAGTTTTCTTATCGGATGCTTCCTTTGACTTGGATTCACCTGTTTTGGCTTTACTTTCTTTCTTTTTATCCTTCTCTTTATCCTGCTCCTTGTCCTTCTCTTTTTCTTCCTCATATACCTTGGTGTGGGAAAGGACTATCCTTTTTGCTGTTTTGGAAAATTCTACAACCTTGAAGGGCAGTTTTTCCTCGACTTTAGGTTGTGAGCCGTCTTCCTTCACCAGGTTTTTTGTCGATGCGAAACCTTCAACACCGTAAGGTAGTGCAATTATTGCTCCCTTGTCAAATATATCCACAATGGTTCCCTCATGAACCGAGCCTACGCTGAAAACGGACTCAAAAACTTCCCATGGATTTTCTTCCAGTTGTTTATGCCCGAGGCTTAACCTTCTGTTTTCTTTGTCTATTTCAAGGACAACAACCTCAATGTCTTCACCTATGGATGTAAATTCGGCCGGATGTTTAACTTTCTTTGTCCATGACAGATCCGAAATATGTATTAGTCCGTCAACCCCCTCCTCAATTTCAACAAAAACTCCGAAATTGGTAAAGTTACGAACCTTGGCTGTATGTTTTGAGCCTACAGGATATTTTTCATCTATCTTCTCCCACGGGTCTTCTTTCAACTGCTTAATACCAAGGGACATTTTCCTTTCTTCACGGTCGAGGGTCAATATCTGGGCCTCAACTTCGTCGCCCACCTTAAGGAATTCCTGGGCGCTCCTAAGGTGTTGTGACCACGACATTTCCGATACGTGAATAAGTCCCTCGACACCGGGTGCGATTTCAACAAAAGCACCGTAATCAGCCATAACCACCACTTTGCCTTTAACTCTGTCACCCACCTTAAGGTTAGGATCGAGCGAATCCCACGGGTGAGGTGTAAGCTGCTTAAGGCCAAGAGCAATCCTCTTTTTATCGTCGTCGAAATCCAGTATAACCACATTGAGCTTCTGGTCCAGCTCAACTATCTCTTCAGGGTGGTTAACACGGCCCCATGACAGGTCGGTTATATGTATCAGTCCATCGACCCCTCCCAGATCTATAAATACACCGTAGGATGTGATGTTTTTGACTGTTCCTTCAAGAACCTGTCCTTTTTCAAGCTTGGCAATAATCTCTTTTTTCTGTTGTTCGAGCTCTTCTTCAATCAGAGCTTTGTGGGAAACTACCACATTTTTGAATTCATGGTTTATCTTGACAACTTTGAATTCCATTGTTTTACCCACATAGGCATCGTAGTCGCGTATAGGCTTAACATCGATCTGCGAACCCGGCAGGAAAGCTTCAATACCGAATACATCAACAATCATACCACCTTTTGTGCGGCACTTGATGTATCCGTTTATAACTTCATCTTTTTCAAGAGCTTCATTAACCCTGTCCCAGGCACGCAAAGCTCTTGCTTTTTTGTGTGAGAGCAGCAGCTGCCCTTTTTTGTCTTCCAGGCTTTCAACGTAAACCTCTACCTTGTCGCCGGGCTTAAGGTCGGGATTATAACGAAATTCGTTGAGATTTACGATCCCTTCTGATTTGTATCCTATATTTATTACAACTTCACGCTTGCCTATCGATACCACTGTGCCTTCAACCACTTCATTTACGTCTATTGAGGAAAGTGTTTGGTCGTATATGGCTTCGTGCTTGGATCTTTCCTGTGGGGAGTAATCATCTTTCTCAATGGCTTCCCAGTTGAACTCTTCCTCCTGGGTTGCGGGCTGCTCAACTGCTTCGCCGGGAATATGTGAAGCATTTTCAGGAACCTCTGTTGTCTCTATTGTGGTAGTATACGGATCCTTATCCTCTGCTTCGCCGGCTACTTCAACTGCAGCTTCGGAAGTTTCAGTTTCTCCAAAAACTTCGGTTTTTTCTTCTTCACTTTTACCTGCAGGAGTTTTCTCTTTTTCTTCCTCTTGCTTTGTATCCTTTACTGTTCCGGCCTCCTCTTCTGCTTCTTCTTTTATCTCCTCTTTGCCGGATTTTTCTTCTTTTCCCCCGGTTGTAGACTCATCTTTTGTTTCCCGGTCCTCTTCCCTTTTTTCTTCAGAAAAATCTTGATTGTCAGCACTTTCCGTTGCTGTCCGGTCCTGCTGCTCCTTTCTTTCCTTTTCAGTCATAATAATTTAATAATAATTGTTTAATGGTTAATAAGTTAGACATTATTTTTAGCTTAACGTGGAATCTGCAAAAGTATGCAAAATTATTGAAAATTATGAAATTGATGCAAATTTTTTTAAAAAACCAAAAAGAAGTAAAAATATTGCCGGAATTTTTTTAAACCGTTTTTTGTAATAGCTCCTTCCATCATTCTTTGGCACATAAAATATGATGAAGCTGACAGAAGACCAATAATCTTTTCCATCTGTTTGCATGTCTTTTTAAAAATCTCGTGTATATTTGAACTTAATAACCTTTTTTGGTTTGATTCAATTATTCCAAATTTGAAAACACTAATCTCTGATGCGCAAAATACTTGTAACAGGTGGAGCCGGGTTTATCGGTTCGCATCTTTGTGAAAGATTACTTGGTGAGGATGCCGAAGTGATATGTATGGACAACTTTTATACAGGATCGAAAAAAAATATTTTGCATTTGCTTGATAATCCCTATTTCGAAGTGCTTCGCCATGATGTTACAATGCCCTGTTACATAGAGATCGATGAAATATACAATCTTGCGTGTCCGGCTTCGCCTGATTTCTACCAGGTTAATCCTATAAAGACAATTAAAACTTCAGTAATGGGAGCAGTTAATATGCTCGGGCTTGCAAAACGAAAGAAAGCGAAAATCCTTCAGGCCTCATCCAGCGAAATATATGGCGATCCTAAAGTTCATCCGCAAAAAGAGGATTATTGGGGGTATGTTAATCCGGTTGGTGTGCGTTCATGTTATCATGAAGGGAAAAGGTGTGCTGAAACACTCTTTATGAATTATCATATACAGAACAAGCTGAAAGTAAAAATACTTCGCATATTTAACACTTACGGTCCCCGCATGCAGACCAATGACGGTCGCGTTATATCCAACTTTATTATTCAGGCTCTCAGGGGTGAGGATTTGACAGTCCACGGTGACGGAAGCCAGACAAGAAGTTTTCTTTATATTGACGACCTCATTGACGCCATTGTAACCTCTATGAATACAGCCGATGAGTTTACCGGACCGGTCAACATCGGTAATGAAGTTGAAGTTTCCATGCTCGATCTTGCAGAAAGAATAATTAATATGACCGGTTCATCTTCAAAGGTGAAATTTATTAAATCCCGTGAAGACGACCCTTCAAGGCGCAAACCTGATATTTCCCTCGCTTCTCAGGCACTTGACCGTTGGAAACCTTCCGTGGCACTTGATGAGGGGCTGAAAAAAACGGTCGATTATTTCAGGAATGTTATCCTCTGAGCGTTTGCGGTTAAATTGTATGGGAGTGGGATTGGTTTTATAAAAAAATGTGAATATCAATTATTTTTGCAAAAATCGGACACTTTTAATTAATATTATATTATACAGAAAAGCAGAAAATTAATGAAGGGAATTGTTTTGGCCGGCGGTGCCGGCACCAGGCTTTATCCGGTCACAAAAAGCATATCTAAGCAGATATTGCCCGTTTACGATAAGCCTATGATATATTATCCGTTGTCGGTACTTATGCTTGCCGGGATTCGTGAAATACTTATAATATCCACTCCCCATGATCTTCCTTTTTACAGGGATCTTCTCGGGGACGGAAGCAAAATGGGAATGAATATTTCTTACAAGGAACAGCCTTCGCCGGGGGGGCTATCAGAGGCGTTTCTGATAGGAGAGGAATTTATCGGGGATGATAATGTATGTCTGGTTCTGGGAGACAATATTTTTTATGGTCACGGTTTCGGAAGGATACTTGAACGATCGGCCCAATTGAAGGAGGGTGCATTGGTATTTGGTTATTATGTTGACCAGCCCAGGCGCTACGGTGTGGTAGAGTTCAATGGTAAGGGCGACGTGCTGAGTATTGAGGAAAAACCTGCAAATCCCAAATCAAATTATGCTGTTACAGGGCTCTATTTTTACGGCAGTGATGTTGTTGAAAAGGCAAAAACACTTAAGCCTTCATGGCGCGGAGAACTTGAAATAACCGATCTTAACAGGCTTTACCTTGAAGAAGGACGCCTTAAGGTACAGCTTATGGGGAGGGGTATGGCATGGCTTGACACCGGAACACATGAAAGTCTGCTGGAGGCTTCAAATTTTATACATACCATAGAAAAACGTCAGGGGCTCAAAATTGCCTGCATAGAAGAGATAGCATACAAAAAGGGCTTTATTGACAAAGATAGGCTGCTTTACCTGGCCGACCTTCATAAAAGCAGCAGTTATGGAGAGTACCTTATAAAAATATCCGAAAGCAATTAAATTTAAGTTTACATGCAAGTACACGAAGTTGGAATACCCGGACTGCTATTGGTCGAACCTGATGTTTTTGAGGACGACAGGGGATACTTTTTTGAAAGTTTCAACGAAAAAAAATTTGCCCGGCATGGAATAAGTGTTCATTTTGTCCAGGATAACCAGTCACGCTCGGTTAAAGGGGTAATAAGGGGGCTGCATTATCAGCTTGAACCGCATTCACAGGCAAAACTGATAAGAGTGCTTGAGGGCAGGGTCCTGGATGTTGCCGTGGACATAAGAGCGAACTCTCCCACATACGGCAGTTGGCATAGTGTTGAGCTGAGTGCGGAAAACAGGAAGCAACTATTTATACCAAAAGGTTTTGCACATGGTTTTGCAGTTCTTTCATCCAATGCAACAGTTTTTTATAAATGTGACCGTTTTTACAACCCCGGCTCAGAAAGAGGGATAATATTCAATGACTCGTTCCTAGAAATTGACTGGCAAGTTAAGTCCGCTGACGCGATCATTTCCGGAAAAGACTCATCTTTGCCTTCATTTAATGATGCAGAAAAAAATTTTATGTGGGATCCCAAAAATATTTAGAGGCATGAAGCGTATCCTTGTTACAGGATCGAATGGTCAGCTTGGAAGTGAGCTTTATGAGCTTTCACGCAAAAATGAATACCCTTATGAATTTTATTTTAAGCCGCATCGTGAGCTTGATATAACAAAACCCGGGAATGTTCAAAGTTTTCTCGAGGCCACCCCGGCAGATTATATTATTAACTGTGCCGCCTATACCGATGTTGATATGGCTGAAAAAGAGCGGCAGAAAGCTGTCCTTGTAAACCATACAGCAGTGAAAAATCTTGTCAAAGCTTCAGCCAGTATTGAGGCTGCTCTTATTCACATATCCACCGATTATGTTTTTGAAGGCACAGCTTGCATTCCTTACAGGGAGGAAGATGAGCCCAATCCCTTGTCGGTTTATGGTATGTCAAAGCTAGGGGGTGAGCAGGAGGTGCTGAATTACGGGAAGGGCTTGGTTATCCGTACATCCTGGCTTTATTCACCGGTTGGGCGTAACTTTTTGAATTCCATGGTCAATCTGGGAAAGGAAAAAAATGAGATAAGGGTGGTCTACGACCAGGTTGGTTCTCCCACCAGTGCAGCCGATCTGGCAAAAGTTATTCTTGATGTGATCGATCACTCGGAAATCGACGGGAATCCTTTCAGGAAAGGTTTGTTCCATTATGCTAACGAGGGAGTATGCAGCAGGTATGACCTTGCCGTTGAGATTATGAATGCTGCAAAACTGAGTTGCAGGGTCATTCCTGTGGAGACCAGCGAATACCCTACACCTGCAAAGCGCCCCCACTATTGCGTTTTAAACAAATCAAAAGTTAAAAGGGAATATTCGATTGATATACCATACTGGAAAGATAGTCTTTTAAAATGTATTGAGCGGATTAATCTGTAAAAACTGTAATTATGGGAGATACATTAAATCTGGTAAAGGAAAGAGCAAACCAATGGTTAACCGGAAATTTTGACGAGGAAACCAAGCTTGAGGTTAAAAAAATGATGGAAGAGGACCAGCAGGAGCTGACAGATGCTTTTTACCGGCATCTGGAATTCGGTACAGGCGGTTTGAGGGGGGTTATGGGACCGGGTACCAACAGGATGAACATTTATACTGTAGGCATGGCAACACAGGGACTTGCCAATTACCTCAGGAGCCAATTTGCGGGCGACAAAACTATAAGTGTTGCCATTGCCTATGATACCCGAAACAAAAGCAGGCTTTTTGCTGAGACCACCGCATCCATATTAGCGGCCAACGGTTGCAGGGTTTACCTTTTTGACGATTTCAGGCCTACACCAGAGCTTTCTTTTGCAATAAGGCATTTCAAATGCCGTGCTGGGGTAGTTATAACCGCATCGCACAACCCCAGGGAGTACAATGGTTACAAGGTTTACTGGGAAGACGGGGGACAGATTATTCCGCCCCATGACAGAAATATAATTGAGGAGGTAAAAAAAATAAGCGGTCCCGATGATGTCAAATTTGAAGGGAGTAAAAGCCTGATAAAGATGATAGGCGAGGAGGCTGACAGCAAATATCTGCGAAAAGTTGCCGGTTTGTCACTATCTCCTGAGGTTATCAAAAAGCATAGCCAGATGAAAATTGTATATACCCCTCTTCATGGATCGGGAGCTAAAATTTTGCCTGAATGCCTTAAAAAGTTCGGTTTTGAAAATGTGGTGACCATACCCGAGCAGGATAAGCCTGACGGCAACTTTCCCACGCTTAATCTACCGAATCCTGAAGATCCGGAAGCGTTTGGGATGGCCCTTAATAAAGCCCGCCAGATAGATGCAGGTTTGGTCATGGCCACAGATCCCGATACAGACAGGGTTGGTGTGGCGGCAAAAAACAGCAAGGGGGAATATCATCTTTTGAACGGTAATCAGACAGCTTCAATTCTGATATATTACCTGTTGAAAAAATGGCGGGAGAAAGGAAAAATTAAAGGTAATGAATATATCGTAAAGACAATTGTAACATCCGATATTATAAGCGACATAGCTGAAAAATCGGGTGTGGAGTGCTATGACGTACTTACCGGGTTTAAATTTATTGCTGGACTCATGAAGGAGCTTGAAGGCAAAAAGACTTTCATTGCCGGATGTGAAGAGAGTTACGGTTATCTTGCAGGGGATTTTTTAAGAGACAAGGATGCGGTTATTTCGGCCGCCCTTATTGCGGAGATCACCGCATGGGCAGCCGACCAGGGAAAAACCCTGCACGATCTGCTGATAGATATTTACCTTGAATTTGGTTTTTATAAGGAGTCCCTCATGTCGGTCGAACGCAAGGGTAAAAGTGGAGCAGAGGAAATTGCTGCCATGATGGACAAATTCCGTAACTCACCACCCGATTCAATAGCGGGTTCTGATGTGATGCAGGTAAGTGATTACCTGAAACAAAAGTCATTTGATACCCTAAGTCAGCTGAGACACAACATTGACCTCCCAAAATCGAATGTTTTACAGTTCTTTTTAAAGGACGGGACAAAAATATCAATTCGTCCATCCGGAACTGAGCCAAAAATTAAATTTTACTTCAGTGTAAAAGAAAAACTGGAAAAAAGGGAGGATTTTGAAAAAGTCAATGCTCTTCTTGATAATAAACTCCAATCTTTGGGCAATGAATTCAGGTTTGAGTAAATTTGTCCGTTACATAACCGGCTGCTGTAATTGAACACTTTTGGTAAATAAAAGACAATAAAATAATGAAAAGCTACAGAAAAGAGTTATCGTTTAACACTACAAAGAGGCGTGAGCTTATTAACATAACCCCGGACATTCAGAAATGCGTATCCGAGAGCGGTATAAAAGAGGGGCTTGTGCTTTGCAATTCAATGCATATCACATCAAGTGTTTTTATTAATGACGATGAGTCCGGATTGCATAACGATTTTGAGGTGTGGCTCGAAGAGCTTGCACCTGAAAAACCTCATTCCAGGTATCGCCACAATGACGGACCGGAGGATAATGCTGACGGCCACCTTAAACGTTCGATTATGGGACGTGAAGTAGTGGTGGCCGTAACTAAAGGTTCTTTGGATTTCGGACCATGGGAGCAGATCTTTTACGGGGAGTTCGACGGTAAAAGGCGTAAAAGGGTGCTTGTGAAAATAATAGGAGAATAGCCTGTAAAGTCGGTTCATTTTTTTCAACTGTAATTTGAGAGCCCCCTCCTTTATTCACCTTCAAAAAAGCTATCTTTGAAATTTACAAGGTATAATTTTTCTGTGGCACGGGTAAATGCCGTATAAAGCCACCTGAGGTATTCAGTCTCGAGCATCTCTTCTTTGAAGAACCCCTGGTCAATGAAAACGTTTTTCCATTGACCGCCCTGTGCTTTGTGGCATGTTACGGCATAGGCAAATTTAACCTGCAAGGCGTTAAAAAAGGGATCGGATTTTACTTTTTCGTATTGCCTTTTTTTGGAGGGCATATCGGCATAATCTTCCATGACGGTGTAAAAAAGTTTTTTGCCGGCCTCGTTGCCAAGTGATGCGGTTTCAATATGCAGGGTATCGAGCATCAGTTTTACGTCAATCTCCTGGTTGTCATAATCTGCCATTCTTATTACTGCATCCGCAAAGCGAAATCCGTAAAGTTCTTCGTATCTTTTAATCTGAAGCACCTCAATTATATCCCCGTTGGCTATAAAATTGGTCGTTTCGCTCTCTTCCAGCCAGTAATAGTTGTTTTTTACCACCATCAGGAGGTCGCCGGGGGCAATTTCAGATTCCCTTTCAAGTATCTGGTTTCGTATTCCCTGGTTGTATTTATTTGCAAGCTTATTGGACCTGTTTATAACAATTGTATCGGCTGTGCCTGTTTTGGAGTAGGCGTCTGACAATATTTCAACTATATCGGCACCGCTAATTCTTTCAATGTCACGGAAGTCAAGTTGTATTTCAGGTATGGTGCTCGAACCGGCCGATATCATATGTCTGAGATTGGTGGCATTGTAAAGTATACCGGATTCCCGGGCTTGCCTGATAACATCACTTAGAAAGAATGTGGAAACCGGATGACCGGATCCCTCGAGAAAATTTTCATCCAGTGCCGGACTGATAGAGAGGCCTACAGGGGGCAGCTGTGCTGTATCTCCAACCAAAACCAGCTTGCAGTTTTTGTTGTTAAACACGTACTTTAAAAGATCTTCCAATAAATTGCCACTTCCGAAAATATTTGACTCAAAGGATGCGTTACCTATCATGGATGCTTCGTCGACAATGAAAAAGGTGTTTGTATGCAGATTGCGGTCAAGGGTAAATTTACCGAAAGCATCTTTTGAGGTTCTTTGCCTGTATATTTTTTTGTGAATGGTTAGAGCGTTGTGGCCCGAGTAGGATGAGAGCATTTTGGCAGCACGACCTGTGGGTGCGAGCAAAACCGATCTTATTTTGAGTTCGTTAAGAGTGTTGACAAGGGAGCTTATAAGGGTAGTTTTACCGGTGCCTGCATAGCCTTTTACAAGAAGTATGTTTTCTCCGCGGGCTGTTATATAATCGGGAAGGAAAGTGATCAGCTTTTTTTGGCTTACCGTCGGCGAGTGTTCCAGTTTATACAATAAAATGTTATATATGTGAGTTTTTAACATTGAAAAATATATTTATAAGGGTTTAAAAGGTTAAAATTATTTTTTTTTTTACATTTGCAAGCAAACTTAAAAAATTAAAAACAGCAGGAAATGAAAAGAGTAATTCAAATTGTACTTACCGTTGCCATTGTGGTGCTTGGTTATATGCTGGTTGAAAGCATCATGGCTCCAATACGTTTTCAGGAAGAGCAAAGCAGAAGGTATGACAGGACCATTGAACGGCTGAGAAATATAAGAACGGCCCAGTTGGCTTACCGCTCAGCACACGGGGAGTTTACCGGGTCTTTTGATACGTTGATCGATTTTGTATTGAACGATTCCTTCAGCGTAGTAAGGCAAATAGGTGATCCCGATGACGAGGATGCAGTTGAGCGTGGTGATGTTTACAGAGATACCGTAAAGGTAAGCGTGAGGGATTCAATATTCCGTCCCGGTTTTGATGTAGAACAGCTCCGCTATGTTCCTTTTACGGATCGTGAGGAAGAGTTTGAACTTGGAGCCGGAGAGGTTAAGACCGGCTCAGGGTTGGAAGTTAAAGTTTTTGAGGCTCGTGTACACAATGATGTTTTACTTCATGGACTTGATCGCCAACAGGTAATTAATTTGAATGACCAGCGCCGCAGAAGGGATCAGTTTCCGGGACTTAAGGTAGGTGACCTGGAGAGGCCAACCAACCACGCTGGAAATTGGGAATAACTTCGGGATGGATGTAATGTTCATAGACGAGACGTTCGATATTAACAATACGGAAAATTGTCATATATCCATTCAGGGCAACCTGAATGGATATTTTTTTTCCATACTTGACACTCACAGAAAGAGACTCCTTTTATATACCCACTGGCCTTTTGATGAAGATACCAGTCCTGAAGAGTTTAATAACAGGGTGAGTGATTTGCACAAGAAGGATAAATATCTTTCCAGGCAATACGCAACAGTTACGTTTGCTTATTCTGCCCCACGATATACTATCGTACCCGCCTCCTTTTTCGACCCGGGTGATGTTAAGCCCTATTTTACCTTCAATCACGAATTGTCTGAAAATGAAGAGTTGTTTTACAACAGGCTTGAATCATCCGATGCAGTTAATATTTTTGCTATGCCAGCGGGACTGAAGGAGAAGTTGTCGGGGTGGAGCGGCAATATAGCTTATTACAACCATATAACCCCCATGGTTGAGCATTTTGTAAGAAATTATGCTGAAGCAGACCATAAACCGAAGGTTATGGTCAATGTTCACAAGGGGTTTGTTGATGTTGCCGTATTAAAGGGAAACAAACTTAAACTGTGTAACTCTTACACCTTCGGCGATGAAAGGGATTTTGCATATTTTGTTTTTTCTGTATTTGAGCGGCTCAGGCTTGACCGGGGGGAAACCGGACTGATACTTATGGGTGAAATAGACAAAGAGTCAGCTTATTTTAAATTGCTGGAAAAGTATATTAGAAATATTCACTTTGAAAAACTTCCCGGACAGCTCAGTTACGATCAAAATTTTCTCGATATTGAGCCGCACCGGATAACCAACCTGATAAATCTTGCACTGTGCGAATAATTAGCGGCAAATTAAAAGGAAAGCGTTTTTTCCCGGGGAAAGGATTCAAAGATCGTCCCACAACCGATTTTGCCAGGGAGAACCTGTTCAATATAATTGATAACTATTTTGATATTGAGTCTGTTAAGGTACTTGATCTTTTTTCCGGTACCGGTGGGGTAAGCTTTGAGTTTGCCTCGAGAGGTTCCTCTTTTGTAGAACTGGTTGAAATAAATTCAAAGTATGTTTCATTTATTGAAAAAACGGCTGAAAAATTTGAGCTTGATCAGATAATCGCCAACAGGGGTGATGCATTTGTTTTTCTTCGAAACACTCCCTACACTTACGATATTATATTTGCCGACCCCCCACATTTTATGGAAGGGATGGAGGAATTACCCCGGCTGGTCTTTGAAAGGGAAATTTTAAATCACAGGGGATGGCTGATACTTGAGCACGGGAAAAGGGACGACTTTTCATCTCACCATCACTTCAGGGAGTTGCGCCGTTATGGAAGCGTTCACTTCAGTATTTTCGAAAAGCCCTGAATATTTATTTTAATCTGCGTGCCGGAAGTGGTATGATACCGGTTTTCCTTGTAAATGTAGTGTCATGTCAAGCGTGAATTGACGGATATAAACGATGCAGCTTTACCCTTGCCTGATCAGTCGTAAACTGCCATTTTATCTTGGCCTTTTTGTTGTTTCTGTGATTTTGCCAGGCTTTTACTTCTGCTTTGACCATATTTATCTTAT
>PWHJ01000141.1 GCA_003554865.1 Bacteroidota bacterium
ACAGAAAAGCAGAGGAGGCTGGAAGAGCGCTGGTAAACAAGGCTAACGAACTAACCCTGTTCAGGGATCAGCAGGATCGTGCCAGAACTTGTTTTTTTGATTTTTGTTCTGCAGGCGCTGGATTCATATTTTTTCTGTGCGGTATATTTGCCGGTTTGCTGCTTGCCCCTGCCGTTTTCGTCGCCCTGGTTTTTGTGCTCTGCATTCAGTATGCACTAACGCACCTGGCTTTGATCCCCATTTCCTCTGCCCCGGTGTTTCTTTCCTCTTATATCCGGGAAAATCCCGGAAATTACCTAAAAGTTTTGTCTTCGGCGAATTTTCTTGCGGGTTTTCTGCTGCTGCTGCTCCCATTTGCAATGGGATCCGGAGGCAATCTTCTCTGGGCCATCCTGGGGCTGATTATACTCAGGAGAATCCTTCTGGCATTGTCTGCAGCCGTTAACGACAGTTTATCCCTTTTCAGTCAGCAGCACAGGATAAACGCTCTGCTTTTCAGGGGTGTCCAGTTGACCAGCATAGAGTCCCGCAAAAAGCAGATGCTCCGCGACTATTTCCATAAATCAGCGCGCCAGAAAAGTGTAACACGCCAGTTATCACAAATAATGGAATTGCCAGGTCCTGTTCATGTGCAATGGGTGGATTCGCCTGTTTCAGGGGTGGATACATTCAACATTTTTATAGTTAATAGTGACGGAGCCGTTGAAAGGCTACTGCAGCAACAGGTGTTTTCTGAAAAGAACGTCTATCTGGAAAAAAACGAAAAGCTTCTTTTTAAACATTTGTCCCGCTCAGATCTTAATGCACAAGAGGTGCTGCTTTCATATTCAGAAGGTCCTTTCAGGTGCAGCATCCGGGAATACGGAACCGGGCAGATCCCTTTGGCCCAGGAGTGGAAAATTGAGCGCAGCGGTTTGTATGAGAGGCTCTGGTCATGCCCACCTCCGCCTTCGCTGGTAAGGGCATTTTGCAAATCCCACAAGATGCTTTCCCATCGTCTCAACCCGGATTTAATCCGAAGGATAGAGGTTGCAGTGGACAAAGATCATGAACAGGAAGGGCTTGATCGCTTGCTGGCTTTGTTGCCTCAGATGAAGTTCTGGCTGGCAAAGATGCCACTTTATGTAAACAATCTGGATATTAAAAGAAAAGGCACGGTCCGCAGCTCTGATGGGGAGCTTTCGGTAGTTAACTGGGGGCGATGGACGCTTGAACCCTTGTGTGCACCGCTGCCTTTCTGGATGAGCCAGGAGCACCTTCCCGATGTCCTGGACCGTTTAAAAAAAGCCAGGCAGGACATTCCAAACGAACTGGACACTCATGACATTCTCCTTGCCCATCGCTGCTGGGTGCTGGCTGACAAGATCAATAGAGGGATATACAAGTCTGCATTGCGTGAAACTTTGAGGATTCTGAATAACCCTGCCTTTCTTGGCATTGACAATACAAAGAATAGATACTAATGAATTTTTGCCTGAAAAGTCTTTCATTCAGAAAGTGGAAAATATTGGTTTTCCTTCCGAAAACCAGGATTTCTTCTTTTGTCCTGCCACGCGATTCGCGAAGATCGCGTATTTAGGTGGCAAAAATGACTATTTGCAGTTGTATCTGTTGCAAGTTGTTTTTTTATTTATGCACCATAAACTCCATGCTTCATTTTTCAATTGATCATGTTTTGCAGTGTTTATCATAATAAATCCAAGGTGCCCACATGGATTTTTATAGTTATTTTTCTTTGAAGCTAAAAAGGAAAATGTTCTTTTGCAAAAAAAGTAAAAATATATACGGTTTCAATGCAAAAGACAAGTTTTTTAAATTAGCTTTAGGGCAATCAGTAAATACTTTAAAAAAAGAGTATCATTCATCCATGCATGTCATCAGTACTGATTCCGTATGGTCTAAAAGTGTTTTGAAGTATGATTGTTTAGTTGATTTTAAATATTTGTTTTGTATACATTGTAGAAAAATGAAGCGCTTTGCTAAACTGCAAGAGATAGATATATTTGTGCAAAATATACTTGAAAGTTTGCATTCAAATTTAATTTATCAACCATGGCATAAAACCTTGAATCAAAAGAGATTTAAAACAATATGGAAGATTTTAACTTCAAAACAAAAAAAATATGTATCGAGTGTCCTAGACGGTATTTATTTACCTGTAACTGGAGCTCACGGAGATTTTCTGGATAAAAATATAATGGTTGACCAAGACAATAAAATAAAGGTCATAGATTGGGAATACTACAGGCCTCACGGGAGTGTAGTGACTGATGTTATTAACTATTACCATTCCAGAAGTAGAGGAATATATGCTGGAAAAAAAAGTGATCCCACTCCTCTTGAAAAATATGGTTTACCCGTAGACCTACATAAGGCTATGCTTTACAGCAAAAAAAAGGCAAGCCTTAAGCAATTATCTGTATTATCAGTAGTGTCTAAGGCAACTGCTCCTGGTAGAACCCATAAAAGAGGAAAAAGCTTACGCAGTAGTCTCTCATCTCTTGGCATCGAATAGTTGCTTAGGGGTTG
>PWHJ01000044.1 GCA_003554865.1 Bacteroidota bacterium
GCAGCAATAATACCCGCGGTCTCTTTCCATTGCAGCAATAATACCTGCGGCCTCTTTCGATAGCAGCAATAATACCTGCGGTCTTTTTCAACAGCAGCAGTAATACCGGCTACTGTTTTTTCCTAAATGGCCCCCATGTTTGTTTATCTTTATTTTGCCTGCAAAGGCTGATGGGGTTCAATTGTGATGGCGGGAAATTATTCCCGCCGCCGGGCCGGTGCTTATAATAAATTAAGGCCGGGTATTTTAGGCTTGTTCACCTGCGGGAATCTTGTCGAGAAAAGCTGACCACTCCTTTTTGCTTCTGTTTTTCCAGTCTCCTTTTTGATAAAGGTAACTTCCTATAAGAGGCAGTACTGAAGTGGCTTCGGCAAACACCATTTGTTCATGAACATTGTTAACCTTTCCCCATGAAGAAGCTTCCTTCAGAGTGGATCCCGAGCACGCACCGTCGCGCTCATCGGCTACGGTTATCTGTATGGCATATTCGTGCATAGGCACCTCTTTTCCAATTATCTCGGCGCATATTACCGTATCCTGTGCGAAATTTTTCGGTACTCCGCCTCCTATTATGAAAAGGCCGGTGGTATTTGCTGCCATCTTGATCCTGGTAAGCTCAAGAAAGTCTTTTACCGAATCTATTGTTATGTGCCTGCCCGGATTGTCCCATTGGTGCTTGACCAGTCCGAAACCCGCGCTGCTGTCGGTAAAAGCCGGACAAAATACGGGGACATTGTTTTCAAATGCTGTCTGAACCAGCGAATCTTTTTTGACGGCATTAACGGTCAAAAATCGCCCCATTTCCCTTATGAATTCGCGGGAGGAGTAAGCGCCCGGGTCGAGTGAATCGGCTATTTTGCCTACTGTAATATCGCAGGCCTGAAGCTGTTCTTCATCTATGTAGGTGTCATATATGCGGTCTATGTACAGCTCCCTGAGCTTATTGTCGTCTGCCTCTGGTGAACCTTTATAGTGCCTGAAGCCGAGGGCTTCAAAAAAGTCCATGTCAACAATGGAAGCACCTGATGCCACTACAGCATCAATCATGTTACATTTTAGCATATCAACGTAAACCTGCATGCAGCCGCCTGCACTGGTACTCCCGGCAAGTGTGAGAATAACCGAACAGTCGTTCTTTTTGATCATTTCAGTATAAATGTCGGCAGCTTTGGCAATATCACGTGATGTAAAAGACATATCCCGCATTGAATCAATTATTGATGTTGAATCAAACGATTTGATATCGATATGCCTTACGGGGTCGCTTAAATAATCCTTTTTTTTCATAATGTTGCTTTTTTCTTTTATTAACGTAAAACGGACGCGGTTTTGTTTTCGGATATGTATTTCATGCTTAGCAGGCGGTATATAAGTTTGGCTGCCAAAAAATCTGGCGATTTGTTATTGTTGTTCGGGCAGAGCTCAACAACATCAAATCCCACAACGTTTTTTGCTCTTGCAACTATTTCAAGAAATCTAACCACATCGTACCATGAAAGTCCGCCGGGCTCGGGTGTACCTGTTGACGGCATAACCGAGGTGTCAAAAACATCCAGGTCGATCGTGATATAAACATTCTCTGTAAGTTGTCCTGCCGCCTTTTCCATCCAGGAGGTATTACCGGCTATTTCATGGGCAAAAAACATATTTTCCCTTTCATAATATTTTGTTTCACTAACGTCCATCGATCTTATTCCTGCCTGGACTACAGGACAACACTCCTTTGCCCTGGCAATCACGCATCCGTGGTTAAACTCAGAGCCTTTGTTATAGGGCCTAAGGTCAGCATGAGCATCCAGCTGCAGTATTGAAAGATTTTCAATATGACCGGCAAAAGCTTTCATGCTGCCTATTGAGACCGAATGTTCACCGCCGACTACAACCGGGAATTTACCTTTACCAAGATATTTTTTTACTTCCTGCTCCACCGCTTTTACCATTTTGTCTGGGGTTTCATTGACAGTAACAGGCGGGGCTGTATATATCCCGTTGAGATAAACCTCACTGCCGGTTTCTATATCATACAATTCCATATGCGCGGAGGCTTCAATGATAGCTTCAGGCCCCTTGTCGGCTCCTTTCATCCATGTACTTGTTTCATCATATGGTACAGGCAGAATAACAATTGCAGAGTTGCGTTCCGATGAATACTCTTCAGGCAGATCGCCAAAATTATTATTATACATAGGTTTTTTTTAAAAGGTAAATCTTATTAAAAATCCTTTAATAGCCAAGTGTTTTTAACATTGATTTGTAGCTTTGTTCTTTGGCGAACAGTTTTGTTACCGTCTCCCCTTTTTCGTCAATATCAATTATTATGTGCTTTGGTGCCGGTATCAGGCAATGCTGAATTCCTCCGTATCCTCCTATTGACTCCTGATATGCTCCTGTGTGAAACAAACCGATGTACTGGGGTTTATTTTCCCTGATCTTGGGCAGGAAAACAGCATTTGCGTGAGCTTCGTAAGTATAGTAATCCTGACTGTCACATGTTAGTCCGCCGAGAAAAACCCTTTCGTACTCTTCATCCCAGTTATTTATTGCAAGAAGGACAAACCTTTTGTTGATGGCCCATGCATCTGGCAAGGTTGTCATAAAAGAGCTGTCAATCATATTCCATGCTTCCCTGTCATTTTGCCTTTTCTGTCCCAGTACCGAATACAAAACCGCATTGCTCTCTCCTACAGTATATGATCCGAATTCGGTGAATATGTCGGGCTCGGGTGTGTCATTCTGGTTGCATATGTATTTAATCTGTGAAATGATTTCCTCGGTTATATATTCATAATCATATTCGAATGAAAGTGAGTTTTTAACCGGGAAGCCCCCTCCTATATTGAGCGAGTCAAGCTCAGGACATATTTTTTTTAGCTCGCAGTAAACATTGACGCATTTTGTCAGCTCGTTCCAGTAATATGCAGTATCGCTTATGCCTGTATTGATAAAAAAATGCAGCATTTTCAGATCAATTTTTGCCTCAGGTTTGATCTTTTCTTTGTAAAACGGTACAATGTCATTATAGCGAATACCAAGACGCGATGTATAAAAGTCAAATTTGGGCTCTTCTTCGGAAGCGATGCGTATTCCTGCTTTGAACTTTTTATCGGTAGCACTCTTGAGGTGGTCGATCTCCCACTTGTTGTCCAGCACCGGGATTGTGTTTTCAAATCCGGATTCAATTAGCCTTGCAATATTTTCAATGTATTCCAAACGCTTAAAGCCGTTGCATATAACATATATGTCTTTATCCAGCAAACCTGTTTTGTATAGTTCCTCCACAATGTTCAGGTCAAAGGCCGAGGAGGTTTCAATGTGAACATCATTTTTTAGAACCTCTTCCATAACGAATGAAAAATGATTGCTTTTGGTACAGTAGCTGTAGTAATACTCTCCGTTGTAGTCGGCTTTTGCCATAGCCACATTGAACCACTTTTTTGCCTGCTGGATCTGGGAGTTTATCTTGGGCAGATAGGTTATCTTCAATGGAGTCCCGTACTGCTTTATTATATCCATCATGCATATATCGTGAAAGTAAAGCTCGTTGTCCTCGACCCTGAATTCCTTCTGCGGAAAGTAAAAAGTCTGATCAATCAGGTCAAAATATTTGTTTCTCATTCCGGTAAAAATTTAAGTTGAAAAATGTTATGCAAAGAAAAGAAAAATAACCGGAAGGTGCAACAAGAATAAAAGTAAAAAAGATGGATTGGTTAAAAATAATGTTTTTAGTTGAATTGATTTCTTTATATTTAAGATTGTCTTTGAGGAGCGCGCCGGTTTAACATATTAAAAAACAACTATTTAGCAGATTTCGTGTCGGCAGGTTTGGCGAATTTTTTGAATTTTAAGTTAATATAATAGCTGTTGATTTACAAAATTCGCCTGAGATGGATGGTTTTGTTTTGTTTGATTTATTTCGGGTGGATTGTGTATTGAAGGTCGGGGTGTGTTTGGATTATGTGTGAAGTTTTGAACAGGCAGTTAACTTATTATTAATTTTTATAAACCTGATGCCCTTTACTCTGATTATTTGTATTTTTGTGCTGTTTTTTGTGGAATTAAAAATTTTAGTGAATTATAAATGGAAAGTGAATTTGTTGTAAACTTGCGTAATCTAAGGCTTGATGATTACAAGGATGTTGTAGAGGCTTACAATTATGCATATAACAGTATAGATGACCCCCCATGGGAATATTCCCATATTAAAAAACTTCTTGATATATTCCCGGAAGGCCAGGTTTGTGTTGAGGTCAACGATAAAGTAGTAGCCTGTGCCCTTTCTATTATAGTCAATTATAAAAAGTTCGGTGATTCACATACCTATAACAGGATTATTGGCAATTATACATTTTCAACCCATGATCCTCAGGGTGATGTTCTTTACGGCATCGATATATTTGTTCATCCCGATTACCGAGATCTCCGGCTGGGAAGAAGACTTTACGATGCCAGAAAAGAGTTGTGTGAAAATCTGAACCTGAGGGCAGTAATGGCCGGCGGCCGTATACCGGGTTACGACAGTTACGCATCTGATATGTCCCCCAAAGAGTATATTGAAAAAGTAAAAATGAAAGAGATCTATGATCCCATACTAACATTTCAGATATCCAACGACTTTCATGTAAAAAAGATCTTGCGCAATTACCTGCCGGTTGACAATGAATCTAAAACATATGCCACGCTTCTTGAATGGAACAATATTTATTATGAAGAGAAGGAGCTGCTTATCGGAAGCAGAAAATCGGTTGCCCGTGTTGGACTGGTTCAGTGGCAGATGCGCAGCTCACCCTCTTTTGATTCCCTGGTCGAGCAAATCGAGTTTTTTGTGGATGCAGTAAGCGGTTACCAGAGTGATTTTATACTTTTTCCGGAGTTTTTCAGCGGACCACTTATGGCAAGCTACAATCATTTGTCCGCTCCCGATGCCATAAGAGAGCTCGCTGCCTATACCGTACCTATAAGGGACAAGTTTTTGGAGCTGGCAATTTCCTATAATGTTAACATTATCTCGGGTGCCCTTCCTTTATATGAAGATGAGAAGCTTTATAACGTTTCCTATTTCTGCCGGCGCGACGGAACATGGGAGGTACAATACAAGATCCATATAACTTACAACGAAGTTATAACCTGGGGGTTGACAGGAGGTGATAAGATTGCGGTCTTTGACAGTGATTCGGGTAGAGTGGGGATATTGATATGCTATGATGTTGAATTTCCCGAACTTTCGCGATTAATGGCAGAAGAGGAAGTGGAAATTCTTTTTGTTCCCTTCCTTACTGATACCCAGAATGGATATAACAGGGTGAGGTATTGTGCTCAGGCGCGTGCAGTGGAAAACGAATGTTATGTTGCAATAGCCGGTTGTGTCGGTAATTTACCGAAAGTAAGCAATATGGACATTCAATATGCCCAGTCAGCCGTTTTTTCACCTTCGGACTTTTCCTTCTCTACAAATGCCGTGGTAAGCGAAGCGACACCTAACACAGAAATGATGCTGGTTGTAGATGTTAACCTGGATTTGCTTAAAGAGCTGCGCCAGAAAGGTACAGTAAGAAATATGAAAGACCGCAGGAGAGATCTTTATAGTCTGAAATGGAAACATAAATAAATCAGTGCTTATGCAAAAAAAGTCAAGGTATGACCGCCGGGGTGTTTCAGCCTCAAAGCAGGATGTCTTCAATGCGATAAAAGAGATTGACAAAGGGCTTTACCCTGAATCGTTTTGCAAAATAGTACCCGATATTCTCGGGGGAAGCAGGGAGCATTGCAATATTATGCATGCCGACGGTGCGGGCACAAAATCTTCTCTTGCATATGTTTACTGGAGGGAAACAGGGGATATGTCTGTTTGGAAAGGTATTGCCCGCGATGCAGTTGTTATGAACCTGGATGATCTGCTTTGCGCGGGAGCTGTTGATGGTATTCTGCTTTCCTCTACAATCGGGCGGAACCGTAATCTGATACCGGGGGAGGTTATTTCAGCCATAATTAACGGTACAGAGGAGTTTCTCCAGGAACTTCGCGAACTCGGAATAGGTATTTACAGCACAGGCGGGGAAACTGCTGATGTAGGAGACCTTGTACGCACCGTTATTGTAGATTCGGTTGTCACCTGCCGCATGAAACGTAATGAAGTTATTTCAAACAAAACCATTGCCGGCGGGGATGTGATCGTAGGCCTTTCTTCCTTCGGGCAGGCAAAGTATGAAAATGAATACAACAGCGGTATCGGAAGCAACGGACTCACTTCGGCACGTCATGATGTTTTTGCATCCTACCTGAGGGAAAAATATCCTGAAAGCTTTGATCCTCAAATACCGGATGATCTGGTTTATTCCGGGAAAATGAATCTGACTGATAAGGTGGAGGGAACAGGCCTGGATGCAGGAAAGCTTGTGCTTTCCCCAACAAGGACCTATGCTCCGGTGATAAGAGAAGTGCTTGAAAAATACCGCAGTTCTGTTCACGGAATGATTCATTGTTCGGGAGGCGGCCAGACAAAGATCCTGAACTTTATCCACGATTTACATGTAATAAAGGACAATATGTTCGAGCTTCCACCGCTTTTCCGAATGATAAGGGAGCAGTCAAAAACCTCCTGGAAGGAGATGTTCAGGGTTTTCAACATGGGACATCGTTTTGAAATTTACCTCCCCCCTCAAACCGCTCCGGCAGTAATTGACATTGCCCAAAAATACGGAATAGAGGCAAAAGTGGTGGGAAGATGTGTTGCAGGGGAGGAGAGAAAACTTACAATACGGTCGGATTTTGGGGAATTTGAATATAAATGATATTGTTTCCCGGCATTTTATAATTAAATTTTGTGTAAAACGTAATATTTTAGTAATATTAAACGGGGAACGATAAAATAAATTAAACTGGAAATGGCCGAGAATCTGCTTAAAAAACTGGAAGGTGTAAAACAAAGGTTTGATGAAGTGGGCGAATTGATTACCGATCCCGCGGTTATCAATGATATGAAACGTTTTGTAAAGCTCAACAAAGAATATAAGGATCTGGAGCCTGTAGTGGAAGCTTACAGGGAATACAGGAATGTTGTCGAAAATATTGAATCCGCCAAAGAGATATTGGAAAATGAAAAAGATAATGAACTGGTTGAGATGGCAAAAACTGAGCTTGAGGAGCTGAGTGAGAAAAAAGACAAGATGGAAGAGGAGATACGTTTGCTGCTTCTTCCTTCCGATCCGGAGGACGAAAAGAATGCTATAGTGGAAATAAGGGCGGGAACAGGAGGAGATGAGGCAAGTATTTTTGCGGGGGATCTTTATCGTATGTACACTAAGTTTTGTGAATTCAAAGGATGGAAAACCGAGGTTACAAGTTCAAATCCCGGAACTTCGGGAGGTTTTAAGGAGATTGTATTTAAAGTCACCGGTAAGGGAGTCTATGGAGTACTGAAATATGAATCCGGAGTTCACAGGGTGCAAAGGGTGCCTCAAACCGAAACACAGGGAAGAGTTCACACTTCTGCTGCCACTGTAGCCGTGCTGCCAGAGGCAGAGGAGTTTGATATTGACCTGCGCAGTGAAGATATTCGCAGGGACACTTTCTGTGCATCAGGTCCCGGCGGGCAGTCTGTCAACACCACTCATTCAGCCGTACGCCTTACTCACATTCCCTCCGGTGTGGTTGTTACCTGTCAGGATCAAAAGTCACAGCTTAAAAATTATGAAAAGGCATTTGAAGAGCTGCGAACAAGAATATACAACCTGGAATACCAAAAGCACCTTGATGAAATATCCTCGAAAAGAAAAACAATGGTTTCCTCAGGCGACCGGTCTGCCAAAATAAGAACATACAATTTTCAGCAGGGGAGGGTGACCGATCACCGAATAAACCTCACCCTTTATAATTTAAGCTCCATATTGGACGGTAACATCCAGGAAATTATTGAAAAATTGCAGACAGCCGAAAATGCCGAACGGTTAAAGGCACATAATTTATAAAATATGGATTCTTCAGGGTTGTTCAAAGAAATCAGGAATAAACGCAGCTTTTTATGTGTAGGACTTGATCCTGATCCTCAAAAGCTGCCCGGGTCTGTTTTTGAAACTGATGACCCTGTTTTTGAGTTCAACAAAAAAATTGCCGACGCCACAGCCTCTTTTGCAGTCGCCTATAAACCCAATATAGCTTTTTACGAGGCACTTGGTGCAACAGGATGGTGGAGCCTGGAAAAGACAATAGAGTATATCCGGAAAAAGTATCCCGAACAGCTTTTGATCGCAGACGCCAAAAGGGGTGATACGGGAAATTCCTCTGAAAGATATGCCAGGGCTTTTTTTGATAACCTTGGCTTCGATGCTGTTACCGTATCACCATATATGGGTATGGATTCGGTAAAACCCTTTCTTTCGTACAAAGACAAATGGGCAGTTGTGCTTGCACTGACGTCAAATTCAGGTGCATGGGATTTTCAGGTTGATGTGGAAGACAAGTCCGTTTACCCCCTCTATGAGAAGGTTTTGGCCAAAACATCTGCCTGGGGTGATATAGATAATATGATGTTTGTGGTAGGTGCAACCAGAGAGGACATGTTTTACAGGGTAAGAAGAATTGTTCCGGATCATTTTTTACTTGTCCCCGGTGTGGGAGCCCAGGGAGGGTCACTTGAAAATATTGCCCGCTCCGGGATGAACAGCAGATGCGGGTTGCTTGTAAATTGCTCGAGAAGTATAATATACTCTTCCGGGGGTGAAGATTTTGATTCGGCAGCAGGGAAAAAAGCCGGTGAAATTCAGCAACTGATGGAAATGCTGCTTCGTGAAAAGGAGCTTTTATGATTTTTCTATTGTTATAAAACCCGGGTTAAATGTCCGGGACAATTTTTTGTGAACCGTCGATTTTATGTCAACTCAACCCCTGTGTGAGGATTTTTTGCATTTTATATGGAAGAACCGCCTTTTCGATCCTTTGCTTTTTCTGACCGCTTCGGGTGAGAGGGTCGAGGTAGTGCATCCGGGAGAATATAATAATGATTCCGGCCCCGATTTTTTCAATGCCAAAATACGTTTAGGTTCAACAACCTGGGCTGGCAATGTGGAGGTGCATTTGCGCTCCTCCGACTGGTTAAGGCATGGCCATAACAGCGACCGAGCATACGATAATGTTGTTTTGCAGGTGGTGAAAAATGATGATGTCCGGATATGCCGCACTAACGGGGAACCGGTGCCTACGGTTGAGATAAAGTATGAAACCAAATTGTTTGATAATTACTGCAAATTGCTTGAAAGCGATTTATGGATACCATGTCAGAATATGATAAGTCGCATAACCACCCCTGCAATAGAGTTGTGGCTTGACAGGCTTGCTATGGAGAGACTGGAGAATAAGGCAGACAGATTGCTTAAAAATCTGAGGTTGAATAAAAATGACTGGGAAGAGACTTGTTACCAGCAGATTGCCCGAAATTTTGGCTTGAAGCTGAATGGACTTCCCTTTGAGATGCTTGCAAAACAGACCCCTTTGAAAATTATTTCAAAACATAAAGACAGCCTTACACAGATTGAAGCTTTGTTTTTCGGTCAGGCCGGCATGCTTGATGAACCGGAAGGAGATGATTATTATGCAGATCTTAAAAGGGAGTACAATTTTTTGCGGCATAAATTCAGGCTTAAACCTCTGGGCAAGCATTTATGGAAATTTATGCGTATTCGTCCATCTAATTTCCCAACTGTGCGTATTGCTCAGTTTGCAGCATTGATGCAGCAAACTGCCGGCTTGTTCTCAAGGGTCATCCAAAGCTCCGGGCAGGGATATTTGCATGAATTGTTCAATGTGACAGCATCAACTTACTGGGATACTCACTACGTATTCAACAGGACAAGTATAAGGTCGAAGAAAAAGGTGGGAAAAGTCACAGTCAATCTTTTACTGATAAATACTGTTGTTCCGCTTCTAATTCTTTACGGTCGTTTCAAAGATAACAAGGTTTACGGGGAAATGGCCCTGAGGTTGCTGAAAGAAATGGAGGCTGAAAGCAACTTTGTAACTAACAAGTGGAGGGAGCTCAACTTTGAAATTCCCGATGCCTTCATTTCACAGGCGTTTCTGCAACTTAAATATGAATACTGTACCCCCAAAAAATGTTTGCAGTGTTCGATCGGCAGCACTCTTATAGGTAAATAATGAAGAAGGTTTTAATTTTGCGTTGAACTTGTTTGAAGTTTTAAAAAAAATGGATAATTTTGCACATTCTAAATCTGTTAAGTACAGGATGGTTTATAAATAATAAATTACAGGAAAAGAAAAATATGTATCTGACAACTGAAAAGAAAAGGGAAATATTCGGTCAATTCGGTAAAAGCGAAACCGATACTGGTTCACCTGAAGCCCAGATAGCTTTGTTTACTTACCGTATCACTAAACTTACCGAACATTTGAAAGCCCATCCCAGGGATTTCAGCACAAGGCTGTCACTTGTAAAGATGGTTGGGAAAAGAAGGAGGTTGCTTGACTACCTTGCAGGCAAAGATATTGAGAGGTACAGGTCTGTTATTAAATCATTGGGCATAAGAAAATAAGTAAAAGAAAGGCAATTTTTTCGATTGCCTTTTTTACTTTGATGTATTATCATTAAAACATTAATAGCATAAAATGTTTAAAACTTATAATAAAACCATAGATCTCGGTGACGGAAGGTCTATCACGCTGGAAACAGGAAAGCTGGCCAGGCAGGCTGACGGGGCTGTTGAGCTCACAATGGGCAAGACAAAATTGCTCGCTACGGTTGTTTCTGCAAAAGAAGGAAAGGAGGATGCCGATTTTATGCCCCTTTCTGTTGAGTACAGGGAAAAGTTTGCTTCAATCGGCCGAATACCCGGTGGTTTTCTGAAAAGGGAGGCAAGGCCCGGTGACAATGAAATACTTATTTCCCGTTTGGTTGACAGGGCTTTGCGCCCTCTATTCCCGGAAGATTATCATGCCGAAACTTTCGTTACAATTGATCTTATATCGGCAGACAAGGAGATAATTCCCGATGCACTCGCTTGTCTGGCAGCATCTGCAGCAATATGCGTTTCCGATATACCTTTTGGCGGACCCGTTTCGGAGGTACGTGTTGCAAGAATAGACGGAGAGTTTAAAATAAATCCCACGTTTACGGAAAATGAAAATTCCGATATTGATATACTTGTGGGAGCCACCGAAGAGAATGTGATGATGGTTGAGGGGGAGATGAATGAAGTTTCGGAGGGGGAAATGCTTGAGGCTATAAAATTTGCTCATGAAGCAATAAAGGTTCAATGCAGGGCACAGGCTGAGCTGATTGAAATGACCGGCAAGGGCGCCAAGCGTGAATACAGTCACGAGGTAAGTGATGAGGAGCTCAGGAAAAAAATTCATGAAGAGACCTACGAGAAGTGTTACCAGGCTGCCAAAAGTGTAATATCCAAGCAGGAGAGGAGTGAGGCTTTCGACAGGATAAAGGAGGAGTTCATTGAATCCCTCCCCTCTGGAGAGGAGGAGGACGAGGTAAATCAGATGCTTGTTGATCGCTACTTCCATGAAACACAGAAAGAGGCTGTCAGGAATATGATATTGGATGAGGGAGTACGACTTGACGGAAGGAAGCCTGATGAAATCCGTTCAATTGAATGTGAAATAGATTACCTTCCTGCAGCACACGGTTCTGCACTTTTCACAAGGGGAGAGACCCAGTCGCTTACTACCGTTACACTTGGCACCAAGCTTGACGAGAAAATGGTCGACGAGGTCTTGCGCAAGGGCAAAGACAAGTTTGTGCTTCATTATAATTTCCCGCCTTATTCTACAGGAGATGCAAGGCCCATTCGCGGATTGTCACGCAGGGAGGTGGGACATGGGAACCTTGCTCACAGAGCTTTAAAGAGAATGGTGCCTGTTGAATCCGACAATCCTTATGCCATTAGGGTTGTATCCGATATACTGGAATCAAACGGTTCTTCTTCTATGGCAACCGTATGTGCTGGTTCACTGGCTCTCATGGACGCGGGGGTAACCATGAAAAAGGCTGTTTCAGGTATTGCCATGGGATTGATAACAGATAAGGAGTCCGGTAATTATGCAGTTTTGTCTGATATACTCGGTGACGAAGATCACCTTGGTGATATGGATTTTAAGGTTGCCGGGACAAGGGATGGTATAACTGCAACCCAGATGGACATTAAAGTTGAAGGACTTTCTTACGAAGTTATGGAAAATGCCCTTAATCAGGCAAAGGAAGGCAGGTTGTACATCCTTGATAAAATGGATACCATTATAAAGAGCTCCCGTTCTGACCTGAAGCCCCATGTTCCAAGGATTGAGCAAATAAAGATCCCCAAGGATATGATTGGCTCAATAATAGGCCCCGGCGGTAAAATTATTCAGGATATACAGGCCAGGACCGGCGCAACCATTGTAGTAGAAGAGGCCGAAAACATGGGAACCGTTGATGTGTTTGCCGAAAACAAGGAATGCATTGATGAGGCCATGAAAATGATAAAAAATATCGTTGCCTCCCCCGAAACCGGCGAGGTGTATTCGGGTAAGGTAAAATCGGTGGTTTCCTTTGGAGCCTTTGTTGAGATACTGCCCGGAAAGGAAGGTTTACTTCACATTTCTGAGATTACATGGGAAAGACTGAATAAAGTTGAGGATATTTTAAAGGAAGGAGATGAAGTAGAGGTCAAGCTAATAGATGTTGATGAAAAAAGCGGAAAGCTGAAGCTTTCGCGTAAGGTTCTGCTTCCCAGGCCACAGGCGCAAAAAAGAAAAGACTGACATGAGGGGCGGCATTTCAAACCGTCGATAGTTAATGGATCTGGAATATATTGTAATTGAGGGTAACATTGGTGCCGGGAAAACCTCCCTTGCAAACAAAATAAGCAAAAGGTTCAATTCGGCATTAATAAGCGAGCAATTTTCCCCAAATCCATTTTTGGAAAAGTTTTACAGCGATCCCCGGCGTTACGCTTTCCCCCTTGAAATGTCTTTCCTGGCAGAAAGATACACTCAGCTGAGCCGTGTTTTTTCTTCCCGCGACACGTGCGGCTCTTTTTTTATATCTGATTATTTTATAAGCAAATCCCTTATATTTTCAAAAATAACTCTTACAGGAGAGGAATCAGATCTTTTTGAGAGAATATATTCAATAACCTCCCGCCCCCTTCCCCGGCCATCCCTGTATGTTTATATTCACAGAAGCGTTGAAAATCTGCTGCAAAACATCCGCAACAGAGGACGCTCTTATGAACGGTCAATTAGTGTATCCTACCTGGAAAAGATCGAAAAGGGATACCTCGAATATCTTAACTGTAAAGAGCGGGAAAAGCGTATGAAAATATTGATGGTAGATCTAAAAGATATTGATTTTATAGGAGATGATACCAACTTCGAGACTTTAATAAACGTTATTTTTAAAAGGTCACATTCTTTCGGATTGAATAGTATAGTTATATAATTTTCAAACCAAAAAAAAGAGTTTGAGATTATGCATTTATTCGAAAAAAATATTATGTTTGTAACTGCTTTGGATAGTAAACAAACCATTGAGCCAAAATTGAATTGTATAACAAATAAAAATTTTATTATGAGAAGAATTAGTCAAAACGCAATTATCCTTGTGTTGGCAGTTCTCCTGTTAAGCAGCTGTAGGGGGCTGAACTGGATGCAGAGGAATGCCGATGAGGTAAGATATGAAGTAACCCCTGAAGTTCTCGAAGCTCATGGAGGAGAGGTAGAGGCTAATATTAAGGGAACATATCCTGAAAGATATTTTCACAGGAATGTCACTCTAGAACTTACACCTGTTATTAACTACGAGGAGGGTGAAAAAGAATTAAGCACACTTACATTGCAGGGAGAAAATGTTCAGGACAATTACCAGGTTATAGACCGTGACGGTGATTCATTTGATTACAACGACGTTGTTGATTTTGATGAGGAGATGAGAGTTTCGGACCTGGAGCTTAGGATTACCGGACGCCAGTCCAGGTGGTTATTAAGTGACAGAACTGCTGAATTTGACCCAAAGAAACTGGCCGATGGTGTAATTGCAACTTCAACTCTGGTAGTTGAAAAACCCAAACCTGTTTTGGCACTTGATCAATTCAGAAGGATCATAGACCATACCAAAGAGTCTGAAATTTACTATGTTATTAACAGATGGAATGTTCGCCAATCTGAGCTTGAATCTGACAGGGTGATATCTTTTGGCCAGTTTTTGGATGAAGCTGCTGAAGATGAGCGCATAAATTTAGACAGAGCTGGTATAAGAGCTTATGCATCACCTGACGGACCGATCGATTTCAATGAGGACCTTTCTGAAAGAAGGAAAGAGACTTCAAACAAAGTGATGAGTGACAAGATGGAAGAGGCAAACTTTGAGATCACCGAAAACTTCTATGAAACCAGGGCATTGGGTGAAGACTGGGAAGGCTTTAAAGAAATGGTTGAGGAGTCTGATATAGAAGACAGGGAGCTTATCCTTCGTGTTCTGTCTATGTATAGTGACCCTGAAGTTCGCGAAGAGGAGATAAGAAATATGGCGGCCGTTTTTGAGGAGCTTGCCGAAACAATACTTCCAAAGCTGCGCCGTGCTATTATGACAGTTGAATATGAAGAGGTGGGCTACAGCGATGATGAGCTTATGGAACTTTTTGCCAGCGACCCAGGCACCTTGAACCTGGAAGAGCTGCTTTATACGGCTACTTTGTATGATGATCTTAACAGGCAACTGGAAGTGTATGAGACTGCTGCCAGCAACTTCCCAGAATCCCAAAGGGCACATAACAATGTAGGTTATGTACAGGTAAAGCTTGAAAACGTTCAGGCTGCAAAGAGAGCTTTCGAATCAGCACAGAACATTGAGGACGACGATATAGTAAGGAACAACCTGGGTGCAGTTGCACTTCTGGAAGGAAATATAGATGAGGCCGAAGAGTACTTCAGGTCAGTTGCAAGTCCGACAAGCGAAACCAACTACAATCTGGGCATTATAAGCATTATAAAAGGTCAGTATGATGATGCCGAAGATTACTTTGGCAATGCCCGCGAGGTAAATACTGCGCTTGCAAAGCTGCTGAACAACAAAAATGATGATGCTCTCAGGATACTCAATCAGATAGATGAGCCATGTGCCATGACGCACTATCTGAAGGCTATTGTCGGTGCAAGGACAGATGATTCCGATATGTTGTTTGACAATCTGAGAACTGCAGTTGAAATGAAAGGTGATCTGAAAGAGCTTGCCAGAACTGACATGGAATTCGGAAATTATTTCGATGATGATACATTCATTTCAATAGTTGAATAATAATATATCATCTTTTCATATTAAAGGCTGTCTCAAAGCGAGGCAGCCTTTTTTGTGCTCAAAGCGGGGCAGTCTTTCTCTTTGTGTATAAATCCCATAAAACTATCCCGGCACTTACCGCAATATTGAAAGAGTGCTTGGTGCCGAACTGGGGTATTTCTATACAGCCTGAGCTGATTTCGATAATTTCCTGGCTTACACCTTTAACTTCATTTCCGAAAACCAGGGCAATTGAACTTTCCCCGTCCGGATAAAACCCGGAAAGGGGAATACTTTTATCTGTTTGTTCCACAGAGTAGACTTTATAGTTCTCATTTTTTAATTCTTTTACAGCTTCGGTCCCTTTTTTGAAATATTTCCATTCTACCGACTCGGTTGCCCCCAGAGCTGTTTTGTGTATGTCTTTGTGGGGAGGTATTGCTGTGAAGCCGGTCAGGAATATGCTTTTAACCAGGAAAGCATCGGCTGTCCGGAAAACCGAGCCGATATTGTTAAGGCTTCTGATATTGTCAAGTACAATAACAATGGGTTGTTTTGAGGCGTTTTTGAATTGTTCTACTGATTTGCGCTCCAGCTCCCAGGTTTTTAATTTTTTCATTTTTTGACCGGAAAATATTGCTTATAAAATAATTAAGAGTTAATTATTAATAAGTTGAAAAAAATAAATAATTTTATGCTCTGCAAAGATAAGCTACATTATCAAAAATGCTGCTTTTTTTCCTATCACCCTTTTGCTTTGAAAAAGGTGAAAAATGGAGCATGTTTGGCACCAAGCAGGAGAAGGCTGTAATATATTAAATGCATTGTAAATTAACTAAAAAATAGTTCTTATGAACATTCATGAATATCAGGGTAAGTATATTTTAAAAAAATCCGGGGTTGCAACCCCTGAAAGTGTTGTTGTCGATTCACCCGATCAGGCGGTTGACGCGGCAAAGCAAATAGAATCGAAAACCGGTACATCCACCTGGGCAGTCAAAGCCCAAATCCATGCCGGCGGAAGAGGCAAGGGAGGTGGAGTAAAGATAGCCAAATCACTTGAAGAGGTAAAGAAATACACCTCAGAAATTCTGGGTATGACACTTGTAACTCACCAGACCGGTCCGGAAGGAAAGAAAGTTCACAGAGTTTTGATCGAGCAGGGTATATATTATCCCGGAGAAAGCGAAGTGGGAGAGTACTATATGGGGGTATTGCTGAATCGTCAGACAGGCAGGAATATTATAATGTATTCACCCGAAGGGGGAGTTGATATTGAAACCGTTGCAGAGAAAGCCCCGCACTTGATATTCAAGGAGGAGATAGATCCTGCTGTGGGTATTCAGCCCTTTCAGGCCAGGAAAATAGCTTTCAATCTGGGTTTGTCCGGTATGGCATTCAAGGAGATGGTAAAGTTTTCCTCATCACTGTATAAGGCTTATGAAGGTTGTGACGCCTCGTTATTTGAGATAAACCCCGTGTTTAAGACTTCAGACAACAAGATTTTTGCAGCTGACGCCAAAGTGGTTCTCGATGATAATGCTCTTGGCCGTCATTCTGAATACGCTGAAATGCGTGATATCACAGAGGAAGACCCTGCCGAGGTAGAAGCGGGCAAGTATGATCTTAATTTCATCAAGCTAGACGGGGATGTGGGTTGCATGGTGAATGGTGCAGGACTGGCAATGGCCACAATGGACATTATTAAGCTGTCCGGCGGCGATCCTGCCAATTTTCTTGATGTAGGCGGTGCTGCAAATGCAGAAACCGTTGAAGCCGGTTTTCGCATAATACTTAAAGATCCCAATGTAAATGTAATATTGATAAATATTTTCGGTGGTATTGTGCGTTGCGACAGGGTTGCACAGGGAGTCGTCGAGGCCTACAAGTCAATCGGAGACATAAACGTCCCGGTTATTGCACGTTTGCAGGGAACAAATGCCGGTGAGGCCAAAGAGCTCATAGACAAGTCCGGATTAAAGGTATACCCGGCCATATCTTTAGAGGAAGCAGCTTCACTGGTAAAAGAAATGGTAGGATAAAGCATCGGTTTTGCTTGCTGAGTCAAGGTTTTAATAAGATTTTTCGAAGAATTAATTTATAACTCTTTTCTGATTTGGCTAAATCAGGGTAAAATTACCCTGTGACAAAATATATTTGAGCCGATTTAGGGCCAACTCCTCCGATCCGCTTCAGCAGCGGGTGCTGATAGGTAAAATACAATAAATTTTGTTGGTTTTCCGTATATTTAAAAAATTTGTTAATTATGGAATCCAACGAACAGTTCAGAAAGGATCTGCAAACTCTTGTCGAGTTGTTTAAAAAATATGCCGACAAAGTCTCGGATGGAGAAATTGATGGAATGGATCCTGAACTTGCAAAACAGTTCAAAATGATGCTGGGTAATTACGATATGGTAAAAAATATGATGCCACAGCAAGTGCCTGAACAATTCAGGGAGCCATTCCAGCAAATGATAAAGTCTCTTATTCATCAGTTAAAAGAAGAGGTTGGTGATGTGGATGTTTCTGAAAATGAAATAAGTGAAGAAAAGACCGGCAACACCCAAAGTATAGAAGAGATACAGGAAATTCTTAAAAAGCCCGGTCTCAGCAATGAGGAAATAGACGAGCTGCTTGACCGGATGAGCTCTTTAAAAAACAAAGGTGAAGATCAGTTTCCGGTTTAATTTCAAATTCTTGTAAAAACAATCTTTTAAAGCATACATTTAGGGCTGCCTGAAAAGGCAGCCTTTTTTATGTGTGCCGGCGGCTGTTTAACCTGGCGGTGAAAATCCGCTATTGGGCAAGGAGGCAAGGAGGAAAACTAATTTTTTTCTTTCTAAATCGATCTCTTCTATGCATTCCTAAATCTATTTCCTCTCCATTTAATTGATCTACTCTATGCATTGACCCTCTCTGCACCTGAATGAAATAAAACAACAAATCCCTTGAAGCCTGCAAGTCTCACATAAGCAGGTTGTTACACTGTTTTGTTGAATGTTTTATCACCAAAAAAAATATATTCATTACTTAAAAGTAACAGTTTATGTAAAATATAGTTTTTATTGCTTGCCGGATTCAAATTTTGTTTAATTTAATCTAAAAATAAAGCGCCGAAAATTTCAGTGTTTTAGGGGGTTTTCCCGAAATTATCTTTCAGGATTAACGATAATAAATCTGGCCCGGAATTAACGGTTGGTTCAGGATTAACGGTAAGAAATCTGGCCCAGGAATAAGGGTAATAACTCTGGTTCTTTTTGTTATTTGTTTTTGGTATTGTATAGATTAATTAATTATCTGTTTTTGCTTTTCAACCCTAAATGGGATTGCCGTCTCTGCCAATTTGATTCAAATGCCTTCCGGGATGCGGTCAATTTCATTGATTATAAAAATCAAAATGGATAATAATGTAGTATTGTTGCAGCCCTCTTTATGGAAGGTTGAAAAAATAGGGGTTATCGGGACAGACATAGCCGGATTGGCTTTGGCTGCAATGCTGGCACAGGCAAAAGTTAAAATCGGCAGCGATAACCCTGCCAAAGTTATTATAGTTCGGCTGAATTCATCTTCCCCCGAATATGAAGCAGTAGAGAAAAATACCTTACAGGCATTAACAGAAATGGCAGAGCCCGGGTTGGGTAAATTGATAACCGGTGCTTTGGCGGAAGGATCTTTAATTGAAAGTTATGATTTTGATATCCTGGCAGATGCCGATGTAATTATTGTGTTTGCAAACACAGACAAAAAAGGGCTTGAGCCGGATTATAAATTTCTTGTGGAAGTTGTGAAAAAGCTGGGAAGTGTATTGAAAAGCAAACCGGCCGGCAAAATCCCTCTTGTTATATTTGAGGCAACACTTGCCCCCACAACAATGAGCACTCTTATATGGGACCTTTTTGACAAAAACGGTCTTACCGAAGGCAGGAATATATTACTCGGCAATTCACCAGGCAGGGTTATGAGAGGAAATATTACTGAAATGATAAGGAAAACCGACAAGCTCGCCGGTGGTTTGCACCCTGAAACCCCTGAACTTATAGCGGAGCTTTACAATTATATTACAACGGAAGCATGTGTTCACAAGACCAATTGTTTGACCGCCGAGATTGTAAATACATTTGAAAATGCTTACAGGGATGTTAAAATTGCTTTTTCCACTGAGATTACAAGGTTTTGCGACCACAAAAATATTGACTTTTATGCTCTAAGGGAGCAGGTAAATGAAAAGTTTACAAAGCCACGCAATACAATATCATCTCCTATTGCCGCTGCCAATTGTGGCATGCTGACCCCGATGCTTGGTGTGGGCGGGCATTCCCTTCCAAGGGACGGCATATTTTTGTGGTGGAGAAATATTGAAGCCGGCTGTGATGTATCGGGCAGCATTGTTATCAGGTCCAGGCACATTAACGACAAGTCACCGGTTGCAGTCTTTAAGCAGGCAGAAACCCATTTCCCCATTGTTAAGGGCAACAAGATTGTGCTTCTTGGTGTTGCATACAGGCCCAACTGCGGTGACACCAAAAATTCCCCTGCCATTGTGCTTGCAAATTACCTCCTGAAAAAAGGGTATACTTATATAATGCACGACCCTTATGTGAGTGGGGATGACTGGAACCTGAAGAAATATGATCAGCAGGTTTTTTTTACCGATAATCTTGAAGAAGCGGTCAAAGATGCGGATTACCTTTTTATGTGTTCTCCCCACGATATATATGTTGAAAATTTTGACAAAATATTTACCACTGGTAGAGTGAGCGGTGTAATGGATGCATGCAATATTTACCAGGCTTCCAGGTTCAGTGAAAACGGCATTGAATACACCGGGGTAGGCCGGGGCAGGGAAGAGCCTCCCCAAAAACTGATAGACTTTGTTTACCAGAGCTTTTTGTTACTGGAAAAGGGGCTTGCACTTGAGTTGTGCGCGCTGATAGAATTTTATAATCTCAATTTTGTTTTCGACCCCTTTAACAAAGTGAAGTTCAGTGAAGTGAAAAGACTTGTTGCATCCGGCACTACCGGCTGTTATTTAACCGAACCCGAAAAAATAAAAAACACTCCCCACTATAACGGCTTCCAGAGCAAACTGTTGGCTCATGCAGGTAAAACAAATATTAAATTATAAACTATAAATAATGATTAAATGAAGATACTTATTGCTGGTAATATGGGGTACATCGGCCCGAGTGTTATCAATCAGCTGAGAGGTACTTTTCCTGATGCTGAACTTATAGGCTTTGATATTGGTTATTTTGCACATTGTCTTACCAATCCCCTGATTCTGCCTGAAGTTAAATTAAACAGGCAAGTATTCGGAGACATAAGGAAGTTCCCGGAAAAAATGCTGGAAGGTATAGATGCAGTTATTGACCTTGCTGCAATATCAAATGATCCTATGGGAAACAGATATGAAGAGGTTACACTGGATGTAAATTACCGAAGTGCTGTAAAACTTGCCAAAATGTCCAGGGATGCGGGGGTAACGTCTTTTGTTTATGCATCGAGCTGCAGTATGTACGGTGCGGCTGATCAATATCCCAAGTCGGAAAATGATGAGCTTAATCCCCTTACTGCATATGCAAGATCAAAGGTTTATGCAGAAAAGGAGCTTGAATCACTGGCAAGGGATAACTTTAAAATTACATGCCTGAGGTTTGCAACAGCTTGTGGTTTTTCCAGCAGGCTGAGACTTGACCTGGTCCTTAATGACTTTGTCGCCGGAGCCCTTGTTTCAAAGGAAATATCTATATTAAGTGACGGTACTCCCTGGCGTCCGATGATAAATACCAAGGATATGGCCCGCGCCTTTGAGTGGGGTATAGTAAGAGAAAACAAACAGGGGGGTAACTTTCTGGCTGTAAATACAGGCAGCGATGAATGGAACATTCAGGTTAAACCCCTTGCAGAGGCAATTGCAAGAATCATTCCCGATGTAAAAATATCTGTCAATCCTGATGCTCCTCCTGATAAAAGGTCTTACATGGCAAACTTTGAACTTTTTAAAAAGCTTGCACCGCATCATCAGCCTGTACATGGCCTGGAGAACACAATAAAGGAGGTAAATGACGGACTGAAAGGAATGGGATTCAATGATGCGGATTTCAGAAACTCCGGTTTTATTCGTTTGAAGACTTTGAATCGCTTGCAGAATCAAAATTATCTTAATAACAACCTGGAATGGAAGTTTATAAAACAACCGGATATTAAAACTATTGAGCATGATATTCACTGAAACAGATCTCAAAGGAGCTTTTATTATTGAGATAAAAAAAATTGAGGATGAAAGAGGTTTTTTCGGACGTTCATGGTGCCGGAGGGAAATGGAGGAGCATGGACTTAAGGGGGAGATAGTACAGGCCAACACTTCCTTTTCAAATAAAAAAGGTACTTTGAGAGGCATGCATTATCAGGTGCCTCCATATGAAGAGGCAAAGATTATAAGGTGTGTCAGGGGGGCGATATATGATGTTATAATTGACTTAAGACCAGGTTCATCCACATACAAAAAATGGGTTGGCACCGAACTCTCATGTGACAATTACAAAATGCTTTATGTGCCCGAGGGTTTTGCTCACGGTTTCCTTACGCTTACAGACAATGTCGAGGTTTATTATAATGTCACTGCATTTTACACACCCGGTGCAGAAAGAGGTATCAGGTGGAATGACAGCTCTTTTAACATTAAATGGCCGTTTGAACCGGTTGTGATCTCCTCAAAGGATAAGGGACATCCCGATTTTACCGAACAGATATTTAAATAGTTAGTTTTTAAAATTAAATTATTCGCAATGACCAGACATGATTTTTGCCCAAGTTGCCATGAAAATGATACGGAGGATTTTTTTAAAATCAGAAATGCGCCCACTCAGAGCCTTCTCACTGTAAAAAGCAGCGATGAAGCGCTGGCTGTAAAAAGAGATGATATTAACCTCGGATTTTGCAGCAAATGCGGGTTTATTTACAATACAACATTTGATACAACAATAGATTATTTTACTCAGGGTTATGAAGATCAGCAGGGTTTTTCCCCTACATTCAAAAAGTTCATAACAGGCATTTGCAATCGTATAATAGATAAATATGATCTTCGCGAAAAAGATGTTATCGAGATTGGATGCGGTAAAGGCGATTTTATTTCATTGCTTTGCGAGCTGGGGAATAACCGCGGAACAGGAATTGATCCTGCTTATGTACCCGGAAGGGTTCAGCCTAATCCAAGCCTGAGGTTTATACCGGAGTTTTATAGTCAAAAGCATGGTAGCCTACCTTATGATTTTATCTGTTGCCGGCATACTCTTGAACATATACATGAAACGGGAAATTTTTTAGAGACCATCAGAAATTCCATCGGCAACAGAAAAGATGTGGTAGTTTTTTTTGAGGTTCCCTCTATTTCAAGGATTCTGAAGAAACAGGCTTTCTGGGATATATTTTACGAGCATTGCACATACTATAGCCCTGGTTCTCTAGGCAGGCTGTTCAGGTTAAACAGGTTTGAGATATTGGATATGTACCTAGAGTATGATGATCAGTATCTTTTTATTGAAGCCAGACCGGTTGATGATGTATCTGATAAGATACAACCTCTGGAGGAAGGGATAGATGAACTGAGGGAATTAACCCGGAATTTTACTGTAGAAGTTAATCAGCGCCTTGATAAATGGCGGCATGATCTTAAGTCACTTAAAGATGCCGGCAGAAAGACAGTTATATGGGGAGGCGGATCAAAATCTGTCGGATTTCTCACAAATCTTGATGAAATGAAGGCAATAGATCATGTTGTGGATATCAATCCCCATATGCAGGGTAATTATATACCCGGTATTGGCATTCGATATCTTGGCCCGTACGATCTTGTTAAACACAAACCCGATGTTGTTATCATAATGAATTCGGTTTACAAGGATGAGATTAACAGAATGCTGAATGAGAGAAATCTTTATCCTGAATTAGTCGGATTGTAATATAATGGTTCTGCGTAATAGGCAAAATGACAATTTACAGATATGCAATGATATTATTAATACTTTTAATTAATCTATAATGCAGTATGACATTACTATTATCGGCGCCGGTATTGTAGGACTGGCAACTGCTTTAAAAATAAAGGAATTCAATCCTGCTGTGAGGGTTTGTGTTTTGGAAAAGGAAAAAGATATTGCCCTGCATCAAACCGGCAACAACAGCGGTGTAATTCATGCCGGAGTGTACTATAAGCCCGGGAGCCTTAAAGCCCTGAACTGCCGGAAAGGATATAAAATGTTGGTTGATTTCTGCAGGAAACATGAAATCAAATTTGATTTATGCGGGAAGCTTATTGTTGCAACCACCGGTGAGGAGCTCCCCCGGCTTGAGAGTCTTTATGAGAGATGTCTGGAGAATGGTTTAAGTGAAGTCAAAAAGATACCCGGAGAAGCTATAAAAGAATACGAGCCATATGGCACCGGTTTGGCTGCAATATTTGTCCCATACACCGGAATTGTCGATTTCAGTGAAATCTCAAGGTATTATTTGAAATTGTTTCAGGAATGGGGTGGGGATGTTTTACTTGAGAGGAAGGTTAAAGGAATTGAGCACAAAGAATCATACTCAGAAGTTATAACTGAAAAAGAGGTCCTGACTACCGGGCTTGTTGTAAATACAGCCGGCCTGCATGCTGACCGTATTGCGCGTTTAACCAATTCCAGACTCAATGTAAGGATCATTCCTTTCAGGGGTGAGTATTATGAGCTTGATCCTTCCAGGGCTCATTTAGTTAAGGGGTTGATTTACCCTGTTCCTGACCCTGCATTTCCTTTCCTTGGTGTTCACTTCACCCGTAAAATAAACGGAGGAGTAGAGGCAGGGCCGAATGCAGTTTTTGCATTCAGCAGGGAAGGCTATGGAAAGTTTAGCGTTTCGCCACGAGATCTTTATGAATCACTAACTTGGAAAGGATTTCATATAGTGATGAAAAAATACTGGAGAACCGGAGTTGGAGAATATTACCGGTCATACAATAAAACAGCCTTTACCAATGCGCTGAGAAGGCTTTTGCCATCACTTGAGAAAAAAGATCTTAGACCCGGAGGTTCAGGAGTAAGAGCTCAAGCCTGCGATAAGTATGGTGGATTGATAGATGATTTTTTGATAATGGAAAGTAAACGCCAGCTGGATATACTTAATGCTCCAAGTCCCGCTGCAACTGCATCATTGGCTATTGCTGAGACTATAAGCGGCAAAGCCTTAAAACATATTGGAAAAAAAATGATAAAACAGCATAATGTAATAAATTGATTATGAAGGCAATTATCCTCGCAGGTGGTTTCGGAACCCGCATAAGTGAAGAAAGCGGCGTGAGGCCCAAACCTATGGTAGAAATTGGTTCAAAACCAATTATATGGCATATAATGAAAATATACTCATTTTATGGCATAAATGATTTTATAATATGCTGCGGTCATAAAGGCCATATTATAAAAGAATATTTCTCGAATTATTTTTTGCACATGTCTGATGTAACTTTTGATTTGGGATCTAATTCGATGGAAATTCACAGGAGTCCACACGAAAACTGGAGAGTGACCCTTGTTGACACAGGGGAAAATACCATGACAGGGGGGAGGATAAAAAGAGTAGCCCCTTATTTGAATAATGAAACTTTTTGCCTGACTTATGGCGACGGAGTTATTGATTCCAGCATCAGCGATTGTATTGAGTTCCATAAAAGCCAGGGTGTTTTGACGACTTTGACTGCTGTCCAGCAACCGGGACGTTTTGGGGCCTTCTCACTTGGTCGGGGTGAAACAAAGATCGGCAGCTTCAGGGAAAAACCTAAAGCCAATGGCGATGATAATGCATGGATTAACGGTGGTTTTTTCGTGGTTGAGCCGCAGGCACTCGATTATGTAAAAGATGACCTAACAGTCTGGGAACGCGACCCATTGGAGATAATGGCCAAAAGCGGACAACTTGCTGCTTACAGACACTATGGATTTTGGCAGCCGATGGATACACTCAGAGACAGGAATGTACTGGAAGAAATTTGGCAAAGCGGTGAAGCTCCATGGAAATTATGGGAATAAAAATGAATTTTCACTAAAAAAGTTGACAATAATAATTATAAAAGCTGGCCGGTAACAACCATCCAAAAAAAACTCAAAAACCATGATGCTTGTGGATAATATTTTAAAAAACAGGGAGCAAAATAATAATCCCATAAAAGTCGGGATAGTTGGGACAGGAGCTATGGGGTTTGGTTTGATTAACCAGATAACCAGATATACTCCCGGTATGACAGTTGCCGGGGTTTATAACAGGACTCCCGCTAAAGCGATTCAAGCTTTTGACTATTCTGGCATAAGTGATTATGTTGTTTGTAACGGTAAGGCTAAGACTGCACAGGATGCTTTTGATTCTGGTAAACCTTTTATTACCAGGGACATCGATATTTTACTCGATTTAAAAGGCATTGATGTTTTAGTTGAGATTACAGGTACAATAGAATTTGCCTTGATGACTGTATTGAAAGCATTTAAAAAAGGCATAAGTGTACTATCATTCAATGCCGAGCTGGAATCAGCATTTGGCCCGCTTCTTAAACAAACGGCATGTGATTACGGAGTCAGATACGGTCTAAGTGACGGAGACCAGCCCGGGGTTACAATGAACCTTTACCGCCATGTTAAGTGTATGGGATTTGAACCTTTGCTTTGCGGGAATATCAAAAGTTTTCATGACCGCTACCGAAATCCTGAAACTCAAAAGGGATTTGCTGCCAAATGGGGAATGTCGCCTGAAATGGTAACAAGCTTTGCTGACGGTACTAAAATTTCATTTGAACAATCCTGTATTGCAAATGCCACGGGTATGAAGGTTGCAAAAAGGGGCATGCTTGGCTATCATTCAAATGAACATGTTGATGAGCTGACACACTTGTATGATGTTGACAGGGTCAGGGAGTTGGGAGGAATAGTTGATTATGTGATTGGAGCAAAACCCTCACCGGGAGTTTTTATCTACGCTGCAATCAATGATCCATATTCAAAAAAAATTTTGAGTTATGCGAAAATGGGCAACGGCCAACTTTACAGTTTTTACGCTCCCTACCACCTCCTTTTTTTCGAAATAACCAGTTCAGTTTGCAGGCTTGTTGATTTAGACGATCCGGTTATCATTTCCAAAAAAGAGCCCGTCGTTGATGTGATCACAGCTGCCAAGGTAAATCTGTATAAAGGAGATATAATTGACGGCATAGGAGGCTTTAAAACCTATGGGTTATGTGAGAATCATGATATAGTCCTCGGAGAAAATATATTGCCTATGGCACTTGCAAAAGGTTCTGTTTTGAAAAGAAATGTAAAGCGTGATGAAATTTTGTCTTTTGATGATGTGGAGATTGATGAAAGCGGATTTTTATTCAGCATGAATAAATTGTTGGATAATATGTTTCCAGTTTTGGATTCTTGATAAACAAATATTAAGATAATTTAAAAAGGGATGATTTTTTATTCAATTAATTTTAGTGGAGATCGCCAGGTTTTAAAATGTGTTAAAGAGTTTAAGAGTATTTATGGATTAATGTTTGATATCCGGGATGTCCTGTTTGTATACTATATAATAAATGATAATAAGGTTTTGAATTATTAAAAAAATGAGAAACATATTAATTACCGGGGTAAGCTATGGATTGGGAAATTATTTGACAAGAAGGTTGATTAATGATGGTTTTAAAGTCATTGGGATAGACTGCATTTTTCCTGAATCACTGAGAAAGGAAATTGATGATAAATCCTTTTTTTATTATAATCAAGATCTGAATAAAATTGAAGAAATAAATGGATTATTGAATAGGATTAACAGTAATCATGAAAAAATCGATGTGGTTATTAATAATGCGGCTATCTTAAATTTTAAATTTTTTTTAAGTTACAACTCTTCTGAAATAACCCGGAAATTAAAAGTAAATCTTATAGCACCAATTGTTATTGTGAATTTTTATTTGAAATACATGATTGAAAGAGATTATGGCAGAATAATTAATATTTCCTCTGTATCAGCATTTAGGGGTGGAGAGACTACATCAGTGTATGCAGTTTCCAAAAGCGGTCTTAATAGGTTTCATCATGTATTATACAAAGAAATGAAGATGATCAATACATCAGTTAATGTGACATTAAATACCATTTGTCCTGGTAGAATAGCATTACCAGAATTTTTAAAAGAAAATCCAGAGATCAATTCCAAAAAATTGATTCAGCCGGATAAGATTTTTTTTATTATAAAAAAAATTATTACCGGTAATGTAAATGGTAAAATATATGTAATTCCAAAATTTAACTGGAAAAGATTAATAAACGAAATTAAATTATAAAAAGAATATTTTTATTCAGAAGTTTCAACAATTTTTAGTAATTGGTATTTATAGTAAGTTAGCTGTACTGTTTAAATAGTTATGCTTTATCAATACCAATATTTTTTTCAAACTTCTGTTCAAAAGAATTGTATTAATATTTAAACTAATTTTTAACAATCAATTTTTAAATATGACCTATTTAAAAGAACATAATAACGATTTGGTTTCAGTAATTGTGCCGGTTTACAATGGAGGCAAATACCTGCAGGAGTGTTTGGAGAGCGTTGAAAATCAAACTTACAAAAATTTTGAGTGTATTATCAACAATAACAAAAGCAATGACAATACACTTGAGATCGCTGAAAAGTTCTCTGAACGGGATAAAAGATTCAGGATTTTTAACAATGACAATTTTCTTGGCCAGACAGAAAACTGGAATATATCTGTTTCAAGAATATCAGGTGAATCAAAATATATTAAGATAGTTCCTGCCGACGACTGGTTGTTCCCGGAGTGCCTTCAGGAAATGGTAAAGCTTATGGATAGTTATCCCAGTACCGGTATTTGCTCATCTTACCGCCTTGATGAAAACAAAGTCAGGTGTGATGGACTTGATTATTACAAAGGTCCCGTTTTCCCCGGAAAAGAAATTCTTTACCGTCAGCTTTTGCAGGATATAGAGATAACAGGTTCTATTAACACTGTTATGTACAGGACATCGGTGCTGAAAAGTCTGCACGGATACCCCGATATTTTTGACGTTAATAGTTATCATATAGATACGATACTTGCATATGAAGTATTGAGGATTTCGGATCTTGCATTTGTAAACCAGGTTCTCAGTTTTACCCGCAGGCACAATGAAACCTATACCAATAATATCTCCGACAGGTTCAAAACAAGTTATTATGCAAATGAGACTTTTCTTTACAGGCATATGGACAAGTTCCCAAACCTGAAACCTCTTTATGATGACCACAGGCTTGATTACGCTTTTTTTCTTATAAAAAAAAGGTTGAAAGGTGACAAGGAATGTTTTAACTGGCATAACAAACATCTGATTCAGCCGATAAGGTTTTCTGAATACCTGAAGTCAATTTTAACAAGAGTTTTGCTTATCAACAGAATCGGAAAAAAGAGCTCAAATATTTATAAAAAACGAAAATACATAACAGAACCTATTATTTGAGGTTTAAAAAATAAATTAAGTTATACCATACTGGATTTATATTGCTTGTTCTGCTTTAATATATAACTATTATGAGAGAAATTACCGAAAATTTAAAATTCAGAAGGCAATATTTGTTTTCAGCAAAAAAATGCGCAGAACTGGAAAATTGGCATAAGGAAACCCTGGATAATTATATATTATATGTTCACAAAGATTGTGAAGTCTCTAAAGTAGAAAATTTAAATAACATTTCTATTCTAATCGGTTATATAATTGATCCAAAATTTCCTCAAAAGAAATCATCAGATATTTTAACCGACATTTCAACCCTTTCTGAAATTAATCAGATAACGGAGTTTCTTTATGGATTGGTTGGCCGATATGTTTTATTAATTAAAAAACAAAACAGGCTGTTTTTTTTAAATGATCCCTTCGGACTTAAAACAATTTATTATACCAGATATGAAGATGAAATATATGCAGCATCACAACCCCTGTTAATAAAACTTGTCATACCAATAAAAAAGGGGAGTAAATATCAACAATATTATGATTCTGCATATGTTGAGAAAGTAAAGGAACATTACCTTCCTGCCGGCACAAGTTTATACAATGAAGTTTATCATCTTACTCCAAATCATTATTTTGATTCCTTAAGTTTTAGACAGATAAGATATTTTCCAAACAAACCAATAAAAAAAAAGGAACAAGAAGAAGCTCTGCAAGAATTTACCTCTCTTTTGAAAAAAACAATGATAGCTGCAAACAACAGATTCAGATTAGCCCTTGCTATAACCGGAGGTCTTGATTCCCGAATGATCTTGGGTGCGTGTAAAGAGATAGTCGGTGATATTTACTTTTACACATTGCAATTTCGCAACCTGACAAAAAATTCAAATGATATAATAATACCAAAAAAACTGCTATCACATTTAGGGCTTCAGCACAATATTATTAATTGCCGCAAGCCGGTTAATAAGGATTTTGAAGAAATATATATAAACAATACCGACATTCACCATTTTAATGACTGGGGGTTAATGGCCAGTGGTGAACATGATGAATTTCCCCCCGGTCACATTGCTGTAAAAGGTAATGGTGTTGAAATTGGCAGATGTATTTTCTATCGTAATTATCAACTGAGAAAACATCCGGAAATCTCTTCATGTGAACAAATATTTAGTTTTAACGATGTTGCATATGGCTGGGAGAATATCCCTTTCATAAGAAAAAGAGTTTCTGATTGGTTTGATGAAATCAAAAATAACAAAGATAATTTTGGCTATGGTCTGCTTGATTTATTTTATTGGGAACACAGAATAGGAAGCTGGTTGGCACAAAATCAACTAGAAAGGGATATTGTGCATGATGTTTTTCTTCCATTCAACAACAGAGAACTAATAGATGTAATGCTGAGTGTTAATCCGGAATATCGCTTTCTCCCGGATTTCTTATTTTATAAGAAATCAATTCAGATATTATGGAAAGAGCTCTTGATACAACCAATTAATCCTCTACAACAAAAAAATAATGTAAAAAATATTATTAAAAATAAAATGAAAAGGTTGCTTATTGGAACGGGGGTAATAAATAATACTACACTTAACAGACTGAAGAGCAGTTGGATTGGCAAATTCTTTCAGTAGCAGGTTAAATAATTCTAAAGCTTGAACCCCATAAGCAATTGACAAACAAAACAATATGAATAAACATGATAGGTTGACATAAAAAAAATTGCTACATGATAATTAGGAATAGAAAATGTGAGCTTTAAAAGAAATTTTTATAAAGATGTTGTTACCCTGGGTGGCTATAATTACAGCAGCCAGGTAATAAATTTTTTGACAACTGCCATTCTTTCAAGACTGCTTTTACCCTCTGAATATGGAATTGTTGCTCTTATAATGGTTTTTACTGGTTTTATTATGATTTTTACCGATGCCGGCCTTTCTTTTGATGTAGTAAGAAGTGATTACAAATATACTTATCATAAATCGATAAGCAATTTGGCTTTTTTAATGGGAGTGAGTTTGTTTCTTTTAATGTGCCTGCTTGCATATCCTATAGCCCTTTTCTATGATAATATGGAACTTGTATTACCCACAATTGTATTGTCATCACTTTTTATTATAAGGACAATAAATATAGTACCATATGCCCTTTTGACCAAAAGTCTCAGTTTTAATTACATAGGACAGGTTCAATTCACAGCAAACCTTGTATCAATATTTTTTATGATATCTTTTGCTTATTTTAATTTTTCATACTGGTCGCTCATACTTCCCCAAATAATAATTTCAGTTTATATATATTTTTTTTATTCACGAAAGACAAATTTTCCTTTCAGGCTGTACCCCCATAAATACACTGTTGCCGGCTTCAGAAAAGCCAAAAGTATAATGGGCAACCTCTCGGGTTTTAATGTTATTAATTACTGGGTATCCAGTGCCGATAATCTTTTAATAGGGAAAATGTACGGTGAAGCAGCTCTTGGAATTTACAACCGGGCATTCCGATTATTGACATTATCTACCAGCCTCATAAGCGGATTATTTGGAAAAGTATTATATCCCAGTCTTAAAAAACTTCAGTCCGAGGGTGGAAATGTTCAAAATGAATATTTTAATGTACTGGGTATTATAAGTCTTTTGAATTATCCTGCAGCTTTTTTGCTGATAATATTTCCCGAAAACTTCGTGCGTATTTTATGGGGAAGTAATTGGATTGATGTTGCAGCATTCTTGCCTTATTTCGGGCTTCTTATACTTATAAAAACATTAACAAATACAACCGGCCATATTTATATTCTTTTTCATAAAGAGAAAGTCCTTATGTATGTGGGTATAGTAAATTCAATTATTACAATTACTGCAATTGTTATTGGCTCAATGTATTCTGTTATAACCATTGCACGTTTTATAACGCTAAGCACTCTTGCTGTAACCACACCTATTACACTGATTTATGGTTTTGCAAAGACTTTCGGTTTTAAAATTTCTGATATAATTAAGTTCTGGGTGCCCAAACTTTTATTCTCCTTGACAATATTATATTCTGTTTGGGCAGATTATTATTTTGTTTCAGTAATAGCAATTATTTCGTACCTTATTCACTTGATATTTTTTCAATGGAAAGACTTAATAAAAGTATCCGGGTTTTTAAAAGAAAAAGCGATTCAAATGAAAATTAAATTAATAAAAAAAGCTGTACTATTTAACAAATAATTCAATGAGCTTAAAAAATAGTAACCCTGTTATTGTTGTTGTAGCCTACAACCGTTTAAATTCTCTGAAACGCCTGCTTGGATCCTTAGAAAAAGCACATTATCCAGAGAATACCAGGCTTCTAATCAGTATTGACAGTGCTTACAATAACCCGGATGTTGTTAACTGTGCAAGAGAATTTGAATGGATATCTGGGGAAAAGGAAGTAATAACACATTCAGAGAATATGGGTTTAAAGAAACATATAATCTCCTGTGGTGATTTGACGCAAAAATATGGTTCAGTGATTATTTTAGAAGATGATTTGTTTGTATCACCATTTTTCTATGACTACGCGGTCCAGGCATTGGAATATTATCATGAAGATGAAGAAATATCCGGCATCGGACTTTTCAATTACAGACACATTGAAAAAATAAAACCTGAGCCATTTAATCCTGTAGTTGACAACTCTGATGTTTATTTTATACAATATGCCTGTTCATCAGGCCAATTGTGGTCACAAAGGCAGTGGGGAGCATTCAGAAAATGGTATGACCCCTCTCCAGTTATTAATGATATTGCTGAAATGCCAAAACATGTAATGTATTGGCCTGAAAGAAGCTGGAAAAAATATTTTATTGCCTATTTGATTTCACATAAAAGGTTTTTTGTCTATCCCCGTGTATCACTTACTTCAAATTTTGATGATGTGGGAACCAACAGGTCTTTGTCAACCTTTGAAGTTCAGTCAATACTTCTTCTTGAAAGAAAGAGCTTTTCTTTTAAAACTGTAAGGGATTCACTGGCTGTTTATGATGCGCATTTCGAAATATTACCTGAAAAATTGCTCATTTTTAACAAAAATCTTCAGGCATACGATTTTGCAGTAGATCTTTACGGAAATAAAGTTCCCTCAAGAATCAACAAGGATTTTTTAATTACAACAAAAAAATGCAAAAGTTATGTACTAAGCTATTCAAGGTCTCTTAGACCGCATGAGATGAATTTAATTATGAACGTAAAGGGCAATGACATTTTTCTTTGCAATAAAAGCGAATTGGTAAAACCTGATAAAAAAGACAGGATTAACTCTTTTGTTTCAAATTTTAATTATCATTATCGTACATCACTCACAATTAATGAGTTAATATTGTTTTTCAAATATTGGATTTACAAGAAATTAATAAGGATTAAAAACCGGCTTCTGAATTAAGATCAAGCTCATATAGTTGCTGTAAAGTTTTACAAGGAAAGAATTTTGTCTGACTCCGTTAATTTTTTCAGATATATTGACTTTTTTTACTTCAAGTTAAATCGATGAGATGATTAAAAATATTTTAATCTTATTTATATTAATGAGTTCGGCATATTTTTTCAGGCTTGTCATTATGTCCGGCCAACTCATGCAGCTAACCCAGCTTGGGATAACCACAATGATGTTTGTTGTTATATTGGTTCAGGAAATTTATGGAAAGAGTAAAACAATCAAGCATAATTTTAAATATCCGGTTTTTCTGATATTTGTCGGTGTCTTTCTAAGTATGGTTGCTGCACAATCTTTTCACAATCAGGATTTTGTGTTAACGTTTTGGGCGCAAAGTTTCATGTATTATTACTTGTTCTATTTCTTTCTCCATATTATCAGTCCGGATATCAGAGATCTTGAAAAAATCCTTCTTGCTTTAGGGATAGGCTATGCAATATTATACCTTGTTCAATATTCAATTTATCCCACAACTATATTAGATGTTAGATTTGATGTAGATCGCGGTACTATCAGAATATTTATTCCCGGCTCAACTTTTATGGGATTTGCACTTTTTATGTCTCTTGACAGGTTTTATAAATCCAATAAAATTCGCTATATCCTTTTTGCTTTTTTGTTTATTCCTGTTTATATACTCACCGGCACAAGGTATAGTATTTCAATTACTTTTCTGGTTGTAATTGCTAGCTTGCTGTTTAGTAAAATTATCAGGTCCAGGTACGTTATTTATTTTCTTTTTGTAATTTCGGTAATTCCGGTTTATTTAATATTCCAGGATATTTTTAATGCTTTTGTTGACCTTACAAGGGATCAAAGCGAAAATTTTGAAAGTGATATAAGAATAAGAGCTGCAACTTTTTTTTTAACTGAGTTTTTCCCCAATACTCTTGCCTATCTTTTTGGCAACGGACAGGATCATATGCGGTCCTTATACGGTATTCATGTAAATATTTATAAAATAACACAAGGTTTTTATCAGTCTGATGTTGGATTTATCGGGGAGTTCTCGAAATTCGGCCTGTTTTTTGCAACAGGTGCAATATGGCTTTTGTTAAAGGCATTGAGAGCTCCCTTGAAAAGTGAATATGCATATATAAAGTACCGTTTATTGGTTTTCATTTTAGTTTTACCTGTAGGAAGCACATTTACAAATCCTGCTTCAATTGCTACACTTTGCATTATTATGTATATAATTGATAAAAACATTCACGAGTTGAAACAGGAAAGTATTTATGATAAGCTAAAAGAGGATAAAAAAGTATGTTAAAAATAGTTTAAATACTGATAATTAAAAATTACAGACATGAAAAATATAATTGTTATGATGTTATGCCTGATTAGTTGCAGCATAACAACCACAGATGAGTTTCCAATTGAGAAGAATTCCAGTAATGGCATTAAGCCTTACGGTGAAAATCCCCGATACTGGGAATATATGGAAGAGCCGGTATTGTTGCTTGGCGGTTCTTTTGAGGACAACATTTTTCAGTTCCCCAATTGGTATTATGATACCGACAGGTATGATTATCCAACAGGTATGTCAACCTGGACTTTAGAAGAACATCTAGATGAACTTATAAATTCTGGAGGTAATTACTTGAGAAATACGATGTCATCAAGAAATCCGGGTAACAGGTTTCCTTTTAAGAAAATTTCAGGTACACCGGGAGATAATCAACCCACAGATAATTACGACCTCGATCAATGGGATGATGAGTATTGGAATAGATTTGAAACTTTCCTTGCTGAATGTTACAACAGAAATATAATTGTTCAGATAGAAATATGGGACCAATTTGATTTTCACAGAACTGAGGCTGAAAGCTGGGCTCCCGAGACCAGAGGTAAGGATAATACTGGATGGGAGTCTAATCCTTATAACCCATTGCTAAACATTAATTATACTGCAGCGGAATCCGGATTACCCGAAGTTGTCGATTATGGCCCGTCAACAACTGCATCTCCGCATCCTTTCCTTTATAGTGTTCCTGAATTATCTGAACATGAAAACGCATGTGAGCCAATAGTTTTATATTATCAGGAAAAATTTGTCGAGAAGTTGCTGTCAATATCTTTGGGATACCCAAATGTTCTTTATTGCACAAATAATGAAACCCCGCAACCCATGGAGTGGGGAGAACATTGGATGCAATTTGTGCGGAACAAGGCCTCAGAAGCAGGCAAAACGGTATATTGCTCTGATATGCGAAGGGCCAACAACTTTGACACAGGCGGCCACCCTCAGATATTAGAGCAAGAGTTTTATGATTTTTTTGAAACATCTCAAAGCAGCGCAAAAAATGGAGATGATCATTATAATGCCCTGATATATGCAAGGGAGCAAATAAAGCACGGTGAAAAGATCAAGCCTATGAATAATGTAAAAATTTATGAAACAGGCAGTGAGCCGCCAAAGCGGATGTGGAGGTTGATATTTGCAGGAGCGTCATCGGCAAGATTTCACAGGCCCGGCTATACTCAGTTTTTTTGGGGCATCGGGCTAAACAGCAGTGCAATGACACATATAAAAAGCCTGAGGATGTTTACCGATGAAATGAACATATTCAGTTGTGAACCTGATAATTCGCTGTTAAGTAATAGGGGGTCAGGTGAGGCTTATTGCATAGCCGAGAGAGGGAAACAATATGCCGTTTATTTTAGCAACGGAGGTAGTGTTAATATTGACTTAAGTGGTTCTTCAGGTGAACTGGAAAAAAGATGGCTGAATATTGAGAAATCGGAATGGGGAGGTACTGCAACAATAACAGGTGGCGGGACACATACATTAAATTCTCCCTCAGCTGGTCAATGGGCGGTTTTGATTAAGTAACATCCCGGTGGTTATCTTTAACAGAGCTTTAATTTTTTTTCACACCCATGGCATTGAGAAACTTCCATTTATAAAAGCCTCCTATATATCTGAAATACCTGTTAAGCAAAAACATATAAGCCCTTGTGGAGCAAGCGTGTTTTTTGTAAAAAAGAAAATCCTTTTTTATATTATAATTTGATTTAATACTTGTAAGTGACTTATACAGGTCGCTGAACCTGCCTTTGTGCTTAATTCCTGTATTTGTATTATCATTGTATATTACAAGCTCGGGAGAAACGATAAGCTTAAAACCGCCTTTTTTAGCTCTATATGTAAAATCGCTGTCGCCATGATATTGAGGGAAATTTTTTTCATCAGGCATACCTGTTTTTTCAAATACTTTTCTATGTAAAAGAGTACCCATCCCCGGTAACCAATCTGTTTCAATAGGAGTTCTGTATATATCAGAGTCTTTTTGCAGCTCGCCATACATGCAGCGACGACCTGTAAAAGGGTCGAATTTTCCTCCCATTCCCCAAAGCAGATTTTCTTTCAAAGTGAAAACCTTTGATCCTATAATTACATTTTTGCCATATTTTTTAATTAACCTTTCAATTTGATTGAGATAATCATTTGCCGGCGTTATATCATTGTTCCACCACAAAACATATTCGGTGTTTAATTCTTTAATGGCATATTTTATACCCATATTTATCCCCCCGGTCCACCATAAATCTCCATTACCGTTAAGCAAGTGAACTGACGGGCAGTTTTCCTTAATCCAGGGCGAAGTTCCATCAGTTGATCCATCATCTACTACGATTATCTGAAAAATATGATCCTTTGCTTCAGACCGGGATATTAAAGAAAAGAGAGTGGAGAAGCACTGTTTTGTATATTCAAGTCCATTGAAAACCGGAATAATTATAGCAATAATTTTTTTATTGCTTTTCATCTGTATAAAGTGTGTTTAATTATCTGTTTAACAGTATTTTATGATTACACTTTAGGATATTAAGTGTTTCAATTCCGATGGACCCCCATGTTTATTCATCTTATTTTGTCTGCCAAAGGCTGATGGGGGTTCATGCGAGTATTATTTTGTTTACCAAAGACTGATAGGGCTTTATTCGTATATTATTTACTTAATCAGTTATTACTATGTTGACAAATTGAGATTTTAAATTTTTGCTTTTCAACCACAGCCCCATGCTTTATGTATTATTTATGAGTTTTGCTTATGGGGATTCTTTCTAATAGAAAAAAATGAATTTAAATTGGCAGAGAGTTAATCCATTTTGTGTATTTTATTATAAAAAATAATACTGTAAGTTAAGGAAAAAAATCATAACTTTAATGTACCGTATAAGATAAGAATTGTTATTGATTTTTTATTTAATTATTACACAGTTATAATAGATCGCAGTTAAATTTAAATAAGCATAAATTTTCAGATATACGGATGAAGTATAGAATAGCTTATATAACCTCTGAAAATCCACTTGATAAAGGCAATTCTTCGGGTGTTTATTATTACCAGTCAGCCGCTTTAAAAAAATATTGCGGTGAAGTTTATTTACTCGGACCCGTTAACAATTTAATTATAAATATAATCCGAAAGTCGATTAATTTTTTACAAAGGTTTTTCAAAAAAAAATACAATCATTCCCACAGTATTTTAATATCAAAAATTTATGGGCGCATCTTTTCAAGAAAGCTTAGTAATGGAAAGTTTGATTTAGTTTTTGCCGATAAATCTTCATGTGAAATAGCATATATTAAAACCAGCACGCCGGTAATATATTCAACAGATGCGACTTTTAATCTGTTACATGGCTATTATCCGGGATATAAAAGTTTATCAAGGATATCTGAAATAGAAGGAAATATAATTGAGCAAAATGCTGTCAATAAATCTTCTTTGGTTATATGTAGCACCAAATGGGCCGCATCTTCGATACAAAAATTTTACAATTTTCCTTCAAAAAATACTCATATTTTACCCAGAGGTGCGAATATTGACAAGGTACCAGACAGAGAAATCATAGACCAAAAGGAAAAAACATCTGTTTGCCGCTTGCTTTTTATAGGCAAGGAATTAATGAGGAAAGGATTTGATATTGCATATAGAACGAAGGAATATATACGCTCCAGGGGAGTACCTGTTAAAATGATCGTTGTTGGAAGTATACCTCCAGAAAGTTTTCATGATGAAGACATGGAAATTATAGCTTATATTGACAAAAACACTGAATATGGAATCAATGAATTTGACAGGATAATGTACAACTCAGATTTTTTTTTGCTTCCAACAAGGGCGTAATGTATGGGAATATCATTCTGTGAAGCTGCGGCTTACGGAGTACCGGTCATTACAACTGATACCGGTGGTGTAAGTGAGGTTATAAAAAATGGAATTAATGGATATGCGCTAAATTATGATTCAGACCATACTGAATACGGTGAAACAATAATTAATATTTTTTGTTCGGATGAAAAGTACTACAGTTTAGTAAGAGAAAGCAGAAATATGTTTGAAAAATCCTTGAACTGGGATGTTTGGGGTATCAATATGAAAAATATCCTTGATAAAAACCTCATGTTAAAACATTTATAATTTGTGAAAAGATAAAGCAAAACCATTTTAAAATTTTTTTCTTTTTATTTAATAAGGGTTTTTAAATGACAATCGCTGTGGGAATAATAAATAAAATATTTAATAATATTCATTTTCTCAATCATAAGACCATTTATTTAAACTTTAAATATTTGCCGATAAGGCAAGCTGTTCATCTGCCTTTTTTTGTTAGTTATAAAGTTAGGTTACGCAAGGTAAAAGGAAAAGTGATAATTGCATGCTCATTAAAACCTGGTTTAATTAAGCTCGGGGTATTTGAAATAGGTTTGTATGATAAAAAACACAACCGGGTGGTTTGGGAAAATGAGGGTGTAATAACTTTTAAAGGACCTGCTTTATTTAAATATGGATCTATATTAATTGTTGGTCCATTCGGGAGACTGGAGCTTGGCAATAATTTTCGTTTTTCTTCGGGAAGTGTGATAATATGTTATAAAAATATAATAATAGGTGATAATTGCAGGGTTTCATGGGATACTCAAATAATTGACTCTGATTTTCACAGAATATTAGATAAAGATGGTGTACAAATTAATCCCGATAAAGAGATAATAATAGGAGACAATTGTTGGATCGGCAATCGTACCACAATCAACAAAGGGGCCTTTCTGGGCAGTGACACTGTTGTAGCATCCAATTCTTTGGTAAATAAAAAATTTGAATTCTCAAATGTTATTATTGCAGGCATCCCCGCTAAAATTATAAGATCTGGAATTAGCTGGAGTGAATGATTTTTATATTAAATCTGAGAGGTTGCTTAATTAATTGTATAATATTGATTACAAGTGCATATTCTTGACCAAAACGGACACTGATTCCTGAGGAATCCGGACAGTGATTCCTGCACAAAGCGGACACTGTTTCCTGCTGATTCCGGACACCGATTCTTGCTGAAAACGGACAC
>PWHJ01000132.1 GCA_003554865.1 Bacteroidota bacterium
AAAGGATATTCTCTCCTTCTGTAAGAATACCCGGGTTGTGCAAGATCCAGTTTTCCAGTTGCTCTTCATAGTTTTCTTTAGCAAAGTCTCTTTGAGCAAGCAGCTGAAAAACTTCTGACTCTGAAACACGGTATAAAGTCATCGCAATCCACCCAGAATATAAAACAAAACATAAAAATGTTTGTTTGCCCGATTAAAAGCCAGTTAGCTGTTTTCAAGCTTGATCTCAAAATCACGATGTCAAGGAAAATAATAACTATTTATCATTAATTAATTACAAAATTTTACTATATTTTGAAATTCCATAATCCTCCATGATCCGGGCTGTATACTATAAACACTTCAAGCTAACCTACATATTCACCATTATCCCATAATCCCGATTTGACCTCACCAGTTGATTTAGTTAGCATTCCCTGGCCATGCATCTTGCCATCTTTGAATTCACCAACATATTTCGAGCCATTGCTTCCATAGTATGTCCCAAATCCATGTCTTTTGTTATCTTTGTATTCACCAATATATTTTGAACCATTTGCGAAGGTATAAGATCCATGCCCATGGTAATACCCATTCTTGAATTCCCCAATATATTTTGCTCCAGATTCAAAGGTCAATGTCCCATGGCCATTTGGTGAACCATCTTTTACTTCTCCTTCGTATGTTGCATCCTCAAATTCCAGCTTTTCTACTGCTCCTTTTTTTTCTTTCACTCGTGGATTTTCATTAAATGCTTCACTTGTCCCACTATCACGAGACATTTCGTCTATGCTATCTTGATCTACAAACGATTTACAATGCTTGCATTTTATTGCCTTAAGCTTTATTTCTTCAGCACAAAAAGGACATTCTTTTACCTCATTTGCCTTATTTGTCTCATTTATATTATCTGCCTCTATTACTTCATTACCTTCTGCTTCCACCTGTTCTTCACTTTCATTATCCTCACCATCAGTTAAATACAATTCAGGATCCATCTCTTCAACAAACCTGGATAGTTTGCCGCCGCATGTCATAAAAAGGCAATTTCTTGCTCTGGTTATAGCAACATATACGAGCCGCCTGTAAATAGCTAGATACTCTTCAAGGTCTTCTCCCGATAAATATTTGGCCTCTTTAGGTGGCAAATTGCCCTCTGTCAAGCCGGTAGCAAAAACAATATCAAATTCTAAACCTTTTGCACTATGATAAGATATTAATTGTACTCCGCTATCAAAGAACTTCTCTTTACTTTCTTTAAATATAACAGAATCAACACCGTGATCATCTAAAACCGTTTTAAAATCATACAATTCTGCCCAAGTTCTCGCCAGTATGCCAATACTATTACCAGAATCCTCATTGATAATTTCATGGACAAGCTCCGCTACCGCTTCTTTCTCTTCTTCTTCGGAGGAAAATGACATCAATTCTGGGACTGGACCATTTCTATTCGGTAAGTCTGGCAAAGTATATTCTTCATCGTTATTTATTACCAGGTCATCATTATTTTGCAGGCTGATGGCTAGTTTAACAATCTCATTTGTACTTCTAAAAGTATTTTTTAAAGATTTTGTTCTGCCTCCTCTAATATCAATATTGACTTCTTTCCATGTAAAGCCTGTTTTATATATATTTTGCCCTTTGTCAGCTCCTATCGTTATGCTTTTTCTAGCAAGATAACTAAGGGCTAAAATTTCTGAAGCTTTCAAATCCTGGGCTTCATCAATAAAAAGGTGATCAACTTTAAACTTATCGGGTATTACCCCTTGATTATCAAGTAAGATATTGGAAAAATCTGCATAATCCATACAACCCTTGCTACTCAGTATTCTGTTGTATTCATTGAAAACTTCATAGACTAGTTCCCTATCTTTTTTTGTTACCCTTACTTCAGAACCACGACCACTTCGATTAGTCTCAATATAATCATGTTCACTAAAAAACCTTTTTCCTTTAATATAATCAAATTCATCCTCCCAAAAATCTATGTTTTGTTGGAACAACCGATGGTCATGATAATTGCTTTTAAATCTCTCTATTGCATCTTTAATAACTTTTTTTCGTTCTTTAGTCTGAATCACATTAACTCCTGACCCCCTAAAAGTATTAATAATTTTTAAAGCCCAAGAATGAAAAGTTGAGGCTTCTTTAATTATTCCACTATCAAGTAGGGTGCCGTAATACTGCGTTAATGCCTTGTTATAAGTTATAACCCTAACAGCCTCACCAGGCCTTGTCTGCTTTAACTTAGCAGCCCTCTTAATTAATACTGTTGACTTTCCACTTCCAGGCACTCCCTTAACCAGCAAGTGGCCTTCAAATTGAAAGTTTACAGCCCTTTGTTGCTCTTCTGATAAATTCATTTTGATCACCTTTCAAAGATAAATTTTAGGGCAAAACCAATTCCATTTACTTAAAGCACTTAATTAACCTTCCCGCACTATTTTTTCTGCGGACTACTAATAATAATCATCATCGTCGTCTTCATACTCTTCAAACTCATCAATCTCCGATATTTTTTTTACAATATTTTTTGCTTTATTTGCAGTTCTTCTTGATATTCTCTTAGCATCTTTACTTTTCTTATTAGAAGTTTTATTGCTCTCACCCTTGGCAACTAATTCCTTAGGGTAAGTTTCTATCCCTGTAGTTCCAACCACATTATCCCCAGTTTCACCCGCAGCATCATAGGGTAACGGCTCTTCAGCAACAACATCTTGCTTAGAAACCTCTTCAAAAAAATCTACAGATGCTTCACTTTCAGTCCCGTAAATAAACAGTCTTTCTTCCGCCCGGGTAATTGCAACATACAACAAACGCCTTTCCTCTTCTTCGTTAAATTTAGCTGCCCTAAAATCTGGAAAATGCTTGTTACAGAGGTATAACAAGAAGACAACCCTGTATTCTTCACCTTTAGAGGAATGAATCGTCCTTATTTTAATTCCTTCGCGAGTTGTATCTACTTCATTATTTAGATTCTGCTGGATTTGCTCTTCATCTAAGCTATTCAAGATATCTAAGGTGGTTAACAATCCTTCTTTTTTATACTCCTTTATTGCACTTATAACTTTATCTTTATCCGAATTACTTAAATCTTTGCTTTCTTGAGCAAATGGCTCAACCAATAAATCTTCAATAGTTTCTTGATTTCTTTTTTCACAAATATCCCTAACTATATTTTTTATTCTCTTTACATCCTTTATAGTTTCGCCAAGATCGTCAACCGGCACACCTAATTCTTCTAGCGCTTCCTTAGTGGCTGATCCCTGGGGATAAGTAATAGAATCTTTTCTAACTAATACAGCTATTTCATCCGGTTTCACTTCTTCATCATTTAATATCAGGTTTATCCTTCTTGCCACTTGCTTAGCTGCTTCGTGGAATTTGGAAATCTCAACCAATTTAACGTCGTGGTTGGTCTCTCTATATTGTGCTCTAGGCTCTGGCGGCATAACCTTGGAAGGTTTAAGCTGCTTTTTCATACGGTTCTTGTTATTCTTTATAATCCCATTTGCCAAATCCAATATTTTTGGGCTGGAACGGTAGTTTTCTTCTAAATAAACAACCCTGGTCTCACCCATCTCATTTTCTTTATTCCTTTGCACAAACTCCATAATATTAGTTACATCTGAACCATTAAAAGAAAATATAGTCTGATCATTATCGCCTACTACGTTTAAGTTAATCCCGTTGCCAGCTATTAACCTAACCAGCATCTCTTGTGATTTTGCCGTATCCTGGTATTCATCAACCAAAATGTAATCATAACCCACCTGGTACCTGTCTAAGAAATTCCTATTTGCAACTAATATTTTAATGCATTCAGTGAGCATGCCTGCATAATCGATTTTATTCATGCTTTTCAGTATTTCATAGTATCTTTTAAATGTTAAATAAACATCTTCTCCCCTTAGTATGAAAGGTTCACCAAATTTTCCTTCAACCGCTATTTCTTTTGTTCGATCTACCTCTTCCGGATCTTTAATGACAGAAAAGCTGGGGTGGCCATTTCTTAAAACATCAAAGGCTTGAGAATAATATTGTAACCTATCATCTTTTTTAACCCCATCATTTATGTCTTTAAAAATGACATGATATTTATCTAAAAGCAATTCATTAACTTTTATATTATAACCATCGCGTTTTCGGTAATTTTTTTCTCCTACAACCCTAAAATTATTTTTGAGCCAACAATTTTCAAGACCAATTGCGCTAGTTAATATCCTATAAGCCATGCCGTGTATAGTTAAAATAATTACTGATCCATACCCTCTAAAACCGTTTGAAGTTATTTTTTTCATTCTCTCTTGTATTTGTTTTTTCCCTGCTTTCGAAAATGTAAGTGCCAGTATCCTATCATTTTGAATACCATAATAAGCTTGTAAATAAATAATTCTTGCTGCTATCGTCTGAGTTTTGCCTGTTCCAGCAGCCGCATTGATCAAAAGATTATTTGAAGGTGCTGTTGCAGCTTCATACTGCCCCTGGTTTAAAGAATCTAATAGGCCTTCTAAATCATCAACATCATCCTCAGAAGCTATCTGCCCTTCAAAGTATCTTTCAATATAATCGCGACATTCTTTGTCAGTTGCACAGTTCTCTGCATACTGTCTCATTAAACTTAACCTTTTTCTAGCTTGAACCCTGTAAACACTACACCCAGCTTTATCAATATTTTTTAAATTTTGTATACTTGGATCGTTAATTTCTATTTCTAGTCCTCCACTACTGTTATTTTTAGTGCATCCCAATATACCCATATCTTCTAATACGTTTATTGCTAAATCTGGACTTTTTATTTTAGATAACGAATGTAAGTTTAAATCAACTAGCCCCTTTTCATCTCTAATCTGATATAGATAATGACAGAGATCTTTAACTTCATTGAGATAGTTATTGATAACAGAATAATCATCGTGAATAATTCTTATCTTATACTCTATAGCTTTTGATCTTGTAGTTATAAGCTGGCACTTTTCAAAGAGTTCTATAGCTTCATGAATCACCTTTGGTTCAGTTTTTATATCAAAAGCATATTTAGATATATCAATAGCAGAGAAAAACATGAAGCGACCTGTATTGATTTTGCTTCTATCAACTAAATATCTCCAAATCTCCTCGTAAATTTTTACTTTACTCTTTAATATAGCCGAAGCCTTTTTTTCTTCATGAAACAATTTTATGCTATAATCGGGTGCCAACATCAAAACATTGACCGCTTGAGAGCCCAAACTGCGAATCTCTTTAGTTACTTCGTCATATTGAATAGAGCCTAAATCAGGTGAATTTCTTGATATTTCATTTGTCAAATCAATGGGATCTACAGGAAAATACTCATAATGTTCACTCAACCTTTTTAAGATTTCATTTTGAAGTGGACTCAGATATTGACGCTCAGCCTCTGGATTAATGCATAGGTTAATTATTTTGGCAGTGAAACAGCCAATTTTTAACACTCCTGCTTTTTCAAGCTCAAACAAAGACACCCTAAAATCTGACTCAGACAAGCCATATTTTTTTGCCCACTCTTCTATATTTACTATAAGCTTGTTAAGGTTTTTATTGCACTCCTCCATTAATCCTTTACCAATAAGTTTAATTTCTTTTTCTGATATGGTTTTGTTAAAGAACTCTTGGACGTCGAGGTCATCAGGATGATAAAACAGAATACATTCACCGCTTATGCGTGGGTCTCTGGCAGCTCTACCTACCTCCTGGTAGTAGTTTTCTAATGAACCTGGGATATTGTAATGGATTATGAAATCAATATCTGGTTTATCAAGACCCATCCCAAGAGCGTTTGTTGCCACTAATAATCTTAACCCTTTTTGCTTATAAGAATTGATAAACCTTTGCTCTATTTCTGAACGATTATTTCTGCCACCATGATAATAATCTATAACCTCTTTGCTCCAACCTTCAGGCAGAACAGAATCATCTAGCCAACTCACAATCTCTTCTGCCTTTTTCCTTGTTGCAACATAGATAATTCCACAATGCTTTGGCTTTCTTTTTAAAACATCGATTATCGCTGATATTTTTTTCTGTTCTACCTCTTCTTTTTCACCTTCAAAACTTATATTTGTTAAGCTAAGGTTCTTCCTCACTGGAGATTGTTTGAAAACGTTATCCTTTTTCATTTTTAAAGTTTTACAAATATCTTTTATAACCCATGGTGGAGCTGTCGCAGTAAAAGCAGCGATTATCGGACGTTTATGACCAATCTGTTCAAGCTCATCAACAAAATCCGGGATAACATTATAGTCTGGTCTAAAAGAGTGGCCCCATTGAGAGATACAATGAGCTTCGTCAACTACTAACATCTTCACGCCTCTTTCAAAAAGGGTTTGCCTAATAACTTTTGACCTTAACTGCTCAGGGGCTATATATAACAACCATGTGAAGCCACTTCTAATTTCGTTTATTCTTTTAGAGCGCTGAATAGGCGACAAGGTACTATCGATATAATTCACACCAATAATTGATTTATTTTGCAAGTTCTTCACCTGGTCTCTCATCAATGATTGGAGAGGAGAAATAACTACAGTCAAGGAACCTTCTCCTTGTCCAAATATTAGTGCAGGGATTTGAAAACAAACCGATTTGCCACTGCCGGTAGGCATAACCGAAAGTATATCTTTTCCACTTAAAACCTGCTTAATCATTTTATCCTGGTTGTGATGAAAAGTTGTATGACCGGTTAGAAGCTGTAAGTAAGGTTCCAAATCTATTTCTCGATAATCTGTTTGCTGCTTTACTCGCAAAATCTTAAGTCCATCATCAATTACTTCTAGCAAATTGTGATCTTCTTTTAAGCTGTAATCCTCTAAATTAGTTTCATTAATCGCTCCCAAGATTCTAATAAATAATGCCCGGTAAAATATCCTATTAACTAAACGTGGATCTGCTAAAATAATTGATTCCGAAGCCTCACTTGTTTTTGCGACCTCTTCAACAAGACGCATTGCGGTAACCGGCAAAAAATAGCTAGTAAAAGCCTCTTCAACCCCATATAACTGGCTCATTTTATGGCTATGAATCGGGTCATTTATGCTAGGAAAGGGAATTTTTTCTAAAATTGCCATCAAAGTATTCTCAGGCATCCATGCCCTTCTATCTCTTCTATAATAATCAACAACTACAGCCGATCCCTCATTCTCACTAATCCTTTTAGCTGTTTTCTTAGAGCTACCGTAAGTGGACCATAAAAAAATTGGTTTATTATGTTTTATTGCTATATAACTAAGAAGCTGTGCCCTAACTTGAGAACCAGAAGCAAAGAAAAAATTAGAACTTTTATTATCATCTATTAACCAGGTTAACCATTGAAATATTTTTTTCATGTAAGGCCTTAGTGCATGTAATGTAGGCGGAATTGAACCATTATCAACCTGTAACACCTTATCAGAGTTATAAGGCCAATTAACTAGTTTGGGAGTAACCCTAAAAATTCTTTTCAAAAAATTTCCATTATCAATTCTTAAGCACTTTTCACTCATGATAATACTGCCAGTAACCTCAGCCCAGTTTTCAACAACCTGGTCTGGCTTTGCCGGAACTCTTTTTAGAAGCCAGTTCTTCTCACCTTCTTGATCTTTCACCAAAATAATATCGATATACCCTGCTTCACTTTTTTCTATTACCGTTTTAGCTTGACTCAATTTATCTATAAGTATACTTTTTAATGTTTCATCTTCAATTTCATTGCTATCTACAAACATGCTATCAAGCAAACTAATGCATTGCTGTAACTTTTCATCATTAGCATCCGTCTCTGTCAACTTAAGGGAAATGTAATCAGCAGAATCTTCGTCTGCTCCTAGATAGCGCTCTTTAGCAAAACCCTCCAGCAATTTTTCCAGGGCAACCAAATGCGCTTGGAGGTTTTCATAACCATTGCAAAGCGCCAACAATTCACTAGCTTCACATGAAAGTAACGCACACCGTTCTAATTCATCATCAAGAAGTTGTGCTTTTAACAAAATTTTCTCTGGCTGTTTATTATGTGCATCATAGGTGAGCCAGGTTGGATAATCACAAACCAATGTCTTTCGTGTCAAGCCTTTTCCCAAAATCTTTTTCAGGTTATTTTTGTTATCTGAACTCAAAAAAAGTATTGTTGCTAACCGTTTAATTCCTTCAGAGTTAAAAACAAATTTATGTAATTGGTGTAACTTGACTAAATCTCCTTGGAACCGAAGCCATGAGAAAAGCAATAACCTTTCAATAGGTGTTAACCTAATAAGGGTAGATTTATTATTTATAGCCTCAATTAGAGTTTTACGGTTAGTAAGAATTGCACGGGAATGTAGAAGTTCTATATTTTCACCGATTGACTCTAAGTTTTCTTCCAGGTAAGCTGTATATGAAGAAGGAATTACAACTCTAATTTCCTTTTCTTTTGGCGTACTATTCGCGATAGAATTTATTAATTTAAGCAGATCACCCGGGGAGAGAGCTTGATTTAAATCTAAAGCTTCTACCACATCAGCTTTCAATCTTCCAGTTATACCTTCTACAAAATTATCTATGTTAACATCAGTTTCATTAACTGATCTCCCGTAATAGTCCTTTGACTTATGTTCGTCCATAATTTCTGAAGCACTTGTAGTATTAATTGATTTTTTTGATCCTCTACGTAAAGCAATAAACCTGAAATAATGCCCAATACCTGGTTCTTCATCTGCAATATTCCAATAGTATTGAAAGGTTCTTTCATCTAGCTTAAGTAGTTGCTGATCAAATTCATAAAACAGATCTAAATTGGCTAAAACATCTTCCCTTGCCCTATGGATTCCGTCTAATGAATGATCACTTAATAAGGGCCTTAAGAGCAAACTTAATTCCAAAGTATCTAAAATCGGGATACTCTGAATGCCACTGATATATTCACTTAATATTGGAACGTCGTGGTTGCGAATATTGTGCCCAACTAAAATAACATTAGAACCTTCTGAAATAATCGGTTGCAGCTCATCTTTTAACTTATATCGTGAAACAGCTGATTTCGGACTCTCATCACCTTTAAGCTTACTCATTGGAAAACCATTCGAATTATTTACTAGGCCATTCCAAGAAATATCTTCACTTATCAAGCCTGGCAATCTCAAGCAGCTCAGATCCCATATTTCTTTAGTTTGGGGCCAAACTTCAAGATCTATAAATACAAATACCGGGATTTTGTCAAAAGGCAAAACATGGGCTAAACCATTTAGAATAATATGTTTAAATAGTATTTCTATATCTTCCCAGGGATGTTTTTCAACATACTCAGATAAGTAGCTTTTAAATGCGCCCATATCTTTGTCTATCAGGTTATATATATCATCAACTAAACCAGGATCTTGGCCTTTCTTGAGCTTCCTTATGAGGTTATTTAATAATAGTTCTATAGCCTTATTTCTGATCCCCAAAAAGTATTTCCCCCTGATCATTTAATTCATCAATAAAATTGCGATATATTCTACAATGCTTATTTAAAGATATAAAGCCACTCTTTCTATTAATTCATTTATTAAACAAAGTAAATATTTATCAATTATCAAAAAGGGATATACGTCACGTGACATTATACATTCTTGAGGTTTAAATCGTGGTGATATCAATGAGTTAACGCCACAGAATATGCAAATAGATTCGTGCATATAAAATTGTTGGTATCAATAAGCCTCAATATTCATTCTATAGGGCTACCTCTCAAAAGCCCTATTAAAGTATACTACATTTGCAACTAGAATTCCTCTAATATAAATGCTTTTATAATTTTTCTATCGATTACTATTATAAGCTTAGTGTTTGTGCCTTGTCTCAGTCTTAAAAGGGTTACGCCAACATCAATACAATTATTTCTTAAGTATTTATCGACTTAAAATCATTCTCAAATTGATATCACATCAACTAAAATATGATTCGCAATATTTGCATTTTAAAGCCTTAGCTTTAATCTTTTCGGCACAATATGGGCAGTCTTTATAGTCAACTCTTTCTCCAATTGTTGGTTGTTCAAACAACTCACCTTCTGACCATAGGCCCTCCTGCCTTTTCCCCTTAGGGGCAGCTAATACGTCATCAGACAAGTCATTACTCAATACATTGGCCTCTTTTTTGTCATCCATTAACAATTCTTCGCCTTGACCAACTTTTAAATCGCTAGTTTTGTTTTTTTTCTCAGACTCATCTTCCATTTGCAGTATTATTTTAGCCACGAAGTATACTAACACCCAAACAAAACCATAACTGGGATCAGGTGAATTGGCAAGGATAGATAAAATTGTTGATAATAACCAAAAGAAAACTGAGTTAATTACCGCCACCCAAATTGCAGCTCTATCACTCAATGCACTTTTAACAATAACATGACGAATTAAAAATGGTACAGTTAGACCGATTACCCAAGTCAATATAAAGTTAACTATGAAGTTCATTAAACTGTTTACCCCCTGAATAATAATTTTTAACACTAAACTTTTTCACTTTGATTTGAATATAAACGCCTTTCAAAATAACATTTTCGGCATTAAATAATTATGCTATATATAATTAGCATAATCTAAAAAATAGTTTTTTATTCAATCCCTCCTTGTGAATGCAGAAGATTTGCTGCTTCGGTTTGATTCATGATAAGGGCAACTGCTAATGGTGTTTCATGTCTTATGCCCCTAGCATTTACATTGGCTCCATGATTAAGTAATATTGTGATCATTTCTAAATGACCATGCATAGCTGCATAGTGCAGTGGCGTCCTACCATCTTTTTGTTTTGCATCAAGATTAGCACCAGATTGTATTAATAGTATTGCCACTTCGATGTGATTTCCTTCTGCTGAATAGTGTAGCGGTGTCCAGTCATTTGTGCCTAACATATTTGGATCTGCCCCACTGTCCAAATGATTATACACACCCTCGACATCACCACTAGATGCAGCATCATGTATGCTCCCTGTACAGCCTGTAAGATTAATCAACAACAATATACTTGCTAGTATTATTATTTTTGTTTTTCTTTTTAGCATCATGTTACTAATTTTTAGGCTCTTTAACCCTACCACTTTATCCCTCCTTTGCTGAAAAAATTACTTCCTGTGAACATCTATCATGTTATTATTTGGTAATTTGTAAGATTATATCATTTTAATAAACTCAATAAGTTTATAATCATGTGCATTTTTTCTTTCGCAAAACATAATAACACTTTAAAGCCGCTATAGTACACATGACCCCATTCAGAACTCAAATAAAAGTATAATACACATCATCATGGTGAAATGTCTAAGAGGTTGGTTGTGCTAGTTATTTGCAAAAGCATTAATTTACTAAAATATATTCTTATTAAGCTAGATATTTCCTGCACCTATTGCCTATTCTGGTGTACTCGGCCACCGATTCTGGTCACATCCGGCCAGGTAATCTGGTCTGATTCGGCCACCTCGTGAAGTGACTTAAGTCTATCAAAGATCGGTTGATTTCTCAACTTCT
>PWHJ01000014.1 GCA_003554865.1 Bacteroidota bacterium
ATAACCTGGTACATATTTTTTGACAAACGAAATTTTTATTAGTTTAAATGGTTTGAAGTATTTTAAAAAAAGTCTTTGTTTTAGGGCTTTTATATTGTTATTTTTGTTTAGTCTAAACAAAGCAGATGAACTTATCAATTGAAAACATTCTTCTTGTAGGATCCATTTTATTGGTTATTAGTATTCTTGCCGGACGAACATCTTACCGTTTCGGGGTTCCCACCCTTATTTTGTTCCTTGGTGTCGGTATTCTAGCCGGTTCTGAAGGGATAGGCGGCATTCATTTTGATGACCCTTCTGTGGCCCGTTTCATAGGGGTTGTTTCCCTAAATTTTATTCTGTTCTCCGGCGGACTCGACACAAACTGGTCTTCTATAAAGCATATATTCTGGCAGGGCTTTTCACTTTCAACTCTCGGGGTGCTTCTGACAGCAATTTCTATGGGAACTTTTGTGTGGGCGGTTACAGATTTTTCCATTTATGAGGGGTTGCTGCTGGGAGCTATTGTTTCATCGACCGATGCGGCTGCCGTTTTTTCGATTCTTCGTTCAAAGAAACTTGCCCTGAAAAGCAGGCTCAGGCCGATGCTTGAATTTGAAAGCGGCAGCAATGACCCGATGGCCTATGTTTTGACCATTGCTTTTTTGACTTTGGTTTTAAATCCACAGGCCGGTGTTGTCTCGGTTATTCCGATGTTCTTTCAGCAGATGGGTATAGGTGCCGTTGCCGGCCTGCTTTTCGGAAAGCTGAGCAAAACAATGATAAACCGGCTGAAGCTCGATTTTGAAGGATTATATCCGGTGCTTGTAATTGGGTTGATGTTTTTGACCTTTTCGGCTACCAATTTTGTTCAGGGAAACGGTTTTCTGGCGGTCTATATTTGTGCCGTTTACTTGTCCAACCATGATCTGATACACAAAAAGACAATATTGAAGGTTTTTGATGGACTGGCATGGCTTTTTCAGATCGTTCTTTTCCTCACTCTCGGTTTACTTGTATTTCCATCGGAGATTATCCCGGTTATGGGAACCGGGTTGCTCATTTCTGCATTCCTGATGATTGTTGCACGGCCTTTAAGTGTAATTTTAAGCCTTATTTTCTTTCGCATGAAATTAAGGGAGCGGGTTTATGTATGCTGTGTGGGCCTCAGGGGGGCCGTGCCCATTGTATTTGCCACTTACCCTTTGCTTGCCGGTATAGACAAGGCTGATATGATATTTAACATAGTATTCTTTGTTTCAGTATCTTCGGTGCTTGTGCAGGGGACTTCCCTTGGATTCATTGCCAGGAAATTGCGTGTTGTACTGCCCGAAAGAGTTAAGCGCCGCCAACCGGCCGATCTGATCCTTTCTGAGGAAGCAAAAACCTGCATGGCAGAAGTTGTAATACCCAAAAACGGCTATGCTGCCGGCAAGAAGGTGGTAGACCTGCACTTCCCTCCCACGGCAATAATTGCCATGCTCAAAAGAGGCGACAAATACATTACCCCAAGCGGGGACACCGTTATTAAAGCAGGCGACAGGCTTACTATTCTTTCCGAAACCAGGGATGGTCTATCTCAGGTGTATAAGTCACTTGGAATTTAACTCCTGTTTACCTTTGGTAACAGGCCACAGGATGGCCGGTGAAGATAAGCTCACAAATATCTCAGTGCCCTTTTAATTATAAAAATTTCTTGTGGATATCCACGTGCGAAGTATTATAATGAAAAGTGCGGGACAGGTTAATCGCTGTCTTCTCTGACACGGGGAGGGATTACCGGCTCAACACTGTATCCCTCTTCCCTGAGAAGGTTTACAAGACCATATTCTCCCGCCAGATGTGAAGCACCGAAAGCAAAAAATACAGGCTGTTCATGCATCAGCTCTTTCATATCGGGTATCCATTTCAGGTTCCTTTGCACGATAAAGCTCTCATCTACAACCATATCCTCTTTGCCACCTTCAGATGCCTGTCGCAGGGATTCAATGTCCATTCTCCGGTAATGCCTCACCATCTCTTCAAATCCCCGCCTTGCAGCCTCGTAGTTGAAAATAATATTGAGCAGTTCCTTCACCTCCTGGTCACGGCTGATGTTTTCGTACATTTCAACATGAAATCTCACACTTTCAATACCCGCAACATCAATCCCCCTGCTCCTTGCCCTTTTTATCAGGTAATCCTCGTACCCGGACGGCTCACATCCAAGCATGTGGGGGTATATCATAGACACAAGAAAAAAAGGCCTGACATGTGAAACGGTGTTGATGTCAAGACCTATACTGTCAACAAAAAAATCGCGTACATGATTGAACTGTTCATGGGTAAAGAAATCGCGAAGGGACTCTCCCTCGCCCAGATAAAGGACCCTTTGCATTGCTCCCTGATAACGTATATCTTCCGTATCAACCTCAACCACAAGTTTATCCGTCTTTGAAAGTTTATGGTCCAGAGGGTTGAAAAGCATTTTTTCGTCGTGGCAAAATGTAGCGAATACTACAAAATCTCCGGGACATATCTGATGAATGGTGCCGAAAAGATAAGAAGGAGACTCAAGTCCCTGACCACTGATTTCCCACAGGAGACTGTTGGCAACCTTTTCATCGCTTTCAGCTGCCGGGGCATCTCCGGGAAAAAGAAAAAAAGCAAGGAATAAAAAAATGGCCGTCCTTTTGATCATATTAAAACAATTGACTTTGCTTGCCAATATATAAACATAAAAACAACCATTGATATTATTTGATCTAACCTGATTTTAACACCCAAAGGGAGGTCCGGCACCTTTTCCGTGAGCTTTCCTGTATGCTTTAACAATTCCCCAGACAAGAAGGAGAACTCCTACTGCAAAGATTATTACATTTCCCCAGATATAGCCTTTCCCGTATATTGATAAAATATCATAATCCGCTATATACCTTGCTCCTCTGAAAAGGGATATCAAAACAAGCAAGCCTCCTGAAACTATTAGGAAATATCTCATTATGGCTGGTATTACAAGGCCGGAGAAAAGCGGTGTCAGCTTCTCCGGCCCGGTTTGAAGAAGAAAATTACCTTCTTACCGTAGTTGTTGTTGGTGTGTAAATTCCAAAGGTGAGGGCATTCAGAAGACCGTCCACAAAAGTGTGTTCAATTTTCACCTGGTAATGTTCGGATCCTCCTGCCATTTCTACAGGATCAGAAATTTGTATCGGTGCCAGTCCGTAAATTACATAGTGGTTTTTTTCCACTACTTCAACCCCTGTTTGAGGGCCGTCACCTACATTAAAAGTGTAAGTGTAACAGGATGTCATTACAAATGCAAGCACCCCGATAAACAGAAAGCTCAATAATTTTCTTTTCATTTTTTTAAATTTTTTAGCGATTAATACTTTCTAATTTACTTAAAAAATGGAACAAACTGCTATAAGATGCAGTTTTAAATGCTAAAAACTTTATTATAAAATCAAAAATATGGTGTCTCTCTTTAATATCCAAATAATTAATTAATAGTTTATTAACAAGGGCCGAAAAAAAATTAAAAAAAACCGGGAGTTTACACCTAAAAATCCTTCCCTGCGGAATCATCTGGGATAATATCGTATTCCAAAATTTACCTTGGGCTGATCATGCCCGTTAATAATAATTTTTTGTTCGCCAAAAACAGAAAACCGCTCATAGTTATACTCAATGCCAACACCTGCTCCCATACCAAGATCTGAACTCGTTCGGGTTATCGGGTCAAGCTCGTCCATCTCCCATTTCTGTTCCCAGTAATGAATACCGGTGGTGACAATACCGTATAGTAAGAACCCCTGCCGGTCAAAGAAAATGTAGTTAAAATTTGCATTCACTTCATAATATGTATACTCATCATCTCCCGGCCAGTAGGTGAAATCCGCACAGGCCCGCATATTGGAACTTAGATAATAAACCAGTCCACCCCTCAGACCCGGTTCATTCATATCAAGTCCGTAAGAGCCGCCCCCGCTCAAAGCTAACTGACCACGCCCGAAAGTTTGAGCCTCCAGGTTTATCGAACATAAAAATGCCGCAACTGAAAGTACGAGGGTAATTTTTCTTATTTGTAACATATTTTTTTAAAACAAAGCTAAGGAACTTTTTAACAAATCTATAAAACCGGGGGAAGATTTCAATAATGGCTGATTGACAAAAATATCAGCCTTCATAATAAAAAACTTATCTGTCTGCGAAATTATAATAAAGATAATTTTCCATACATTTCTCTTTTATGGCTTATTAATATGATGAAAATTTATGTAACTTCGGTTTTTGTTTGCTGTGAAGATCTTATTCTTCAGTCGGCAAAAACAGATTCTCCGAGTATCTCTTCTAAAGCATCATGCCATGAAGAAGATACCGAAGGGGCAGTCCGGAAACAGTCTGCCCTCCCGATTCCCTCAAAAGGGATGAATTGGAAAGGAGAAACGGCTGCTCATTAACCTCAGGGTTTGCTCCATTCAGCCATTTCAGTTGCCCTGTTGCAACCTCTTTTCCAATACCCCGGGAGAGAGGTTTTTATATCAGCAACAGGCAAAAAAATGGAAATAACTCAAGTAATCATTATCGCAGGCATTGCAATTATAGCTTTCTTTTATTCATCCACTGGTTACGGCGGTGCAACCGGTTATCTTGCCCTGATGGCGATTATGGGTGTTTCCCCCTTTATCATGAAACCGTCTGCGCTTGTTATGAACGTATTTGTCTCCTCAATTGCATTTCTGTCCTATTACAGGGCGGGCTATTTCAGGATGAATCTTGTGCTCCCCTTTGTTGCGGCATCAGTGCCGATGGCTTTCCTCGGCGGCAGGATAACGCCGGGAGTTCCCGTTTACGAGGCAATACTGGGTGTGCTGCTTGTAATTTCCGCATTCAGGATCATTTACAAACCGCGTGAGCCGGAAGAAGTAAAACGCCCCTCATTCTCCTTCTCCGTTCTGTCGGGGGCTCTGATAGGATTTTTTTCAGGAATGGTAGGTATTGGCGGCGGCATTCTGCTTGCTCCTCTTATGATACTTATGAAATGGGCAAAAGTGAAGGAAGCTGCCGCTGCAGCCTCCATATTCATTCTTCTTAACTCTCTTGCCGGACTGGCCGGTTTTTACGGGACACCTGTAACACTCTCTCCCCAGATATATTCGTGGACACTCACTGCCGTTACCGCAGCCATAGCCGGTTCCCACTGCGGAAGTATGCGCTTTTCCGTCCCGTGGCTAAAGATTATCCTCTCTTGCGTTATAGTTGCAGCCGGAATGAAACTGATTTTCTGAATAAGTATCTCCATCCTACCTCCTTCCGCCATGAATTCTTACATGGTTTTCTTATCAAACTTACGATTTTAACAATCTTTAACACTTATCTCAAAAAACTGTTTATTAACTGTTTAAAGAGTATGTGAATGAATATGTTAGAAAACTTAATAAAACAAAACTGCCTCCTTGAATGTTTTATACAGGATAATATTAAATTTGCAGACCACATTATTAAAAATATAAATTATTTTTTTAATAAATTTCACAAATATTCAAATATTTTGAGGGAATAAAAAACGCACTCATGAGCAAAGGAAAGAGAAAACAAATCATCATTTACATCATTGTTGCAGCTGTGCTTTTAATCGCCGCCTATCCAAAGGTCAGGCCAATGCTTCAAAGCAGTCCCCCGGCCGGTAATCCGGCTCAGCAAAGGGGTCCTCAGGCACTCAATGTACAGGCGGTGGTTCTCGAGCCGCAGCAGCTGACAGAGATGATAAACAGCACCGGCACACTTATATCCGATGAGGAGACCGATCTTGCTTTCGAGGCATCCGGAAGGATAACCGATATTTATTTCACGGAAGGCTTGCATGTGAGAAAAGGCGACCTGATGGCAAAGGTGAACGACCGGCATCTTCAGGCGCAGCTTCAGAGGCTGAAAGCCCAGAAGCAGCTTGTGGAGGACAGGGAGTTCCGCCAGCGCAGCCTTCTGGAAAGGGAAGCAATCAGTCAGGAGGCATATGACCAGGCAGTGACCGAACTGCAGGTAATAGAAGCCGACATTGCCCTTGTCGAGGCAAGGATAGCCGAGACCGAGCTCAGGGCACCGTTTGACGGTATAGTCGGACTCCGTTACCTCAGCGAAGGCGCATATGTGAGTCCAAACACAAAAATTGCCCGGCTGGTGAAGAACCGTCCGCTGAAGCTGGAATTTTCAGTTCCCGAGCGCTATTCCGGACAGATAGGCAAAGGCTTCCCTGTCAATTTCCGGATTGATGGTGTGCAAAACTCTTTCACTGCAACTGTTTATGCCATTGAGCCAAAAATTGAGGTGGGAACCCGCACGATCGTGGTAAGGGCTCTTTACCCCAACGAGAACGAAGAGCTCAGGCCGGGGCGCTTTGCAGGAATAACACTGCAGATGTCGCATACCGACAGCGCCGTGGCAATCCCCACGGAGGCCGTCATTCCACAAATGGAAGGCGAAAGGGTGTTTGTCTACAGGTCAGGCAGGGCCGAGACTGTTAATGTTACAACCGGACTTAGAACTGAGTCGCATATAGAAATTACCGGCGGACTGCAGTTTGGCGATACGCTTCTCACTTCTGGCGTTATGCAGTTAAGGCCCGGCATGCCTGTTGATGTTTACCAGTTCAACGAGAACTGAGCATGATACTTTATAAGGCCTTTTTAGCTCTGCCGGGATGAAGCGGCAGACTTACAAAGCCGCTTTTTCAGATATCTATTAAAAGATAAAGAATATGAGTCTTTCATCTATAAGTATTAAACGACCCGTACTCGCCACAGTGTTCACATTACTGATACTGCTGTTCGGCGGTATCGGGATGACGTATCTTGGCGTCAGGGAGTTTCCCAGTGTTGACCCTCCCATCATTAATGTGAGGGCATCCTATCCCGGGGCCAATTCCGATGTTATAGAAACGCAGATAACAGAGCCGCTCGAGCAGTCGATCAATACCGTACCGGGCATCCGTTCCCTCACCAGTGTCAGCCGCCAGGGAAGCAGCAACATAACCGTTGAGTTTGAGCTGAGTGTTGATATGGAAGCCGCCGCCAACGATGTGCGAGACAAGGTGGCGCAGGCACAGCGATTATTGCCGCGTGATGCCGACCCGCCGGTGGTATCAAAGGCAGATGCCGATGCCACCCCCATCATGCTGGTGACTGTGTCAAGCAATGAGCGTACACTGCTGGAAATATCAGAGATAGCCGACCTGACAGTCAGGGAGCAACTGCAGACCATTGACGGGGTAAGTGCAGTGATGATATGGGGGGAAAAGCGTTATGCCATGAGGCTATGGCTTGACCCTGTCAAGCTGGCTGGTTACGGTCTCACACCCCTTGATGTGAGGAACGCCATCGGGCGTGAAAATGTGGAGCTGCCTGCCGGACGTATAGAGGGCAACACCACTGAGCTCACCATAAGGACACTGGGACTGATGAGCACTCCGGGGGAGTTCAACGACCTGATCATCCACAGGTCGGGCGACCAGATAGTGCGTTTTTCCGATATCGGGCGTGCCGAACTGGGACCGGAAGACCTGCGCGGTATAATGAAAAGGGACGGTGTACCTACGATAGGAGTTGCAGTCATCCCCCAGCCCGGATCAAACCATATTGACATAGCCGACGAGGTTTACAGGCGCCTTGAAATGATGGAAAGGGACCTGCCGGAGAATGTATCCGTGGAGATCGGCTTCGACAACACCCGCTTCATCCGCTCATCCATTGCCGAGGTGAGAAACACCATCTTCATCGCCTTTATACTGGTTGTGGTGGTCATATTTTTCTTTTTGAGGAACTGGCGCACAACGCTTATCCCGGTGCTCGTCATCCCTGTCTCCCTTATTGGCTCATTTTTCATAATGTACATTGCAGGGTTCACAATCAATGTACTCACCCTTCTGGCCATTGTGCTGGCTATTGGCCTCGTGGTCGATGACGCCATAGTTATGATGGAAAACATATACGTGAAGATAGAGAAAGGGATGAAGCCGGTGCAGGCCGGACTGGAAGGGTCGAAGGAGATATTCTTTGCAATCATAGCCACAACCATTACCCTGATAGCCGTCTTTTTCCCCATAGTCTTCATGGAAGGGATGACCGGCAGGCTCTTCAGGGAGTTCAGCATAGTCATTGCAGGTGCGGTTGCCATATCCTCATTCGTGGCACTCTCGTTCACCCCTATGCTTGCAACCAAGATCCTCACACAAAGCAAGAAAAAACAGACCCGCTTCTATACTGCTACAGAGAAATTCTTTGAAAACCTCAACAATGCATACAGGAACTCACTCGATACGTTCCTGCAAAGAAGGTGGGTTACTTTTATTATAATGGGAGCTGCTGCGGGACTTATAGTCATATTCTGGATGGTTATCCCCTCAGAGATGGCGCCACTGGAAGACCGCTCACAGGTCAACATAATGGTTTCAATGCCCGAGGGAGCAACATACGAATATTCTTATGCATATATAGAAGATATAGCCGGCATGGTAAAAGAGACCGTCAGGGAAGAAGAGCTGGCAGGGACATTTGCCATGACACGAGGCTCCGGCGGTTTCGTCAGGACAATACTTGTAAGCCCCCGGGAACGTGAACGCACCCAGATGGAGATTGCCGGTGATTTGTCAGCCCAAGCAAAGACAAAGACACAGGCTATGGCAAGGGTCATGCAGCAGTCCACCTTCGGCGGCAGGCGGGCCGGCATGCCCATACAATACGTATTGCAGGCAACCAGCATTGAAAACCTCAGGGAAGTGCTGCCGGAGTTCATGGACAGTGTCAATGCCAGTCCCGCCTTCGGTATGGCCGACGTTAACCTCAGGTTCACCAGGCCCGAGCTGAGGATACATATCGACAGGGACAAGGCTTCCATGATGGGTGTTTCCACACAGAATATCGGTCAGACGCTCCAGCTTGCACTGAGCGGCCAGCGCTTCGGCTACTTCTTCATGCACGGCAAGCAGTACCAGATACTGGCAGAGATACAAAGGCAACAGCGCAACAAGCCCCTCGACCTCAAATCGCTTTATGTAAGGAACAACTCCGGACAAATGATACAGCTCGACAACCTTGTAACACTTGAGGAGCAGACAGCCCCTCCCCAGCTTTACAGGTACAACAGGTTCGTATCTGCAACCGTTACATCCGGACTTGCGGAAGGGTGGACAATTGGCCAGGGACTGTCGGAGATGGACAGGATAGCATCGGATGTGCTGGACGACAGCTTCCGCACCGCCCTGGCAGGCGACTCGAAGGACTACAGCGAAAGCGCCGCAAGCCTTCAGTTTGCCTTCCTGCTGGCACTTGTACTGATATTCCTTGTCCTCTCGGCACAGTTTGAAAGTTTCAGGGACCCCATTATTGTAATGATGGCGGTGCCCCTTGCCCTGACCGGCGCGTTCTTCTTCATGTGGTACTTCGGCATCACCATGAACATCTTCAGTCAGATCGGCATAATAATGCTTATCGGACTGGTTTCGAAGAACGGTATTCTCATAGTGGAGTTTGCCAACCAGAGGAAAAGGGCGGGCATGAACAAGCATGAAGCTATCAGGTATGCCGCTGCTGCAAGGTTCAGGCCGATCCTTATGGTAAGCATATCAACCATACTTGGTATTTCGCCGCTGGTCATGGGACTGGGCGAAGGGGCGCAAAGTCGTATAGCAATGGGTGTGGCCGTTATCGGCGGACTAATACTTGCCACGTTCCTCACACTTTACATCGTACCCGCAATTTATTCATACATTTCATCAAGCGAAATAAAACAGGAAGAAAATGAGACTGAAGCTACATCATCTGCTGCTGCTTAGCATACTTGTAATAAACAATACATTTACCGGCGCAACACAGGAAAAATACGATCTCAGCGAATTTTTGACTACCGGACTGGAACAGAACTTCTCCCTGCAGATAGCCCGCAACAGGCAGGAGATTGCAGAGAACAACCTCACACGCGGCAACGCCGGCTTCCTGCCGGTGCTGGACCTTAGCGCCCGGCAATCCGGTACGGTCAACAGCAACTGGCAGAACTTTGCCGACGGCACCACGGCAAGCGCCAGCAATATTCACAATACAACAACCAATGTGGGGCTCAACCTGGGGTGGAACATCTTCAGCGGTTTCAGGGTGCAGACCACCTGGGCAAGGCTTGAAGAGATGAAAGCCCAGGGAGAGATGAGCACCAGGCTTGCCATAGAGCGTTTCATTGCACAAACCGCCAGCGAGTATTACAACTATATACAGCAGGTTAGGCAGTTGCACAACCTGGAGTTCACCGTTGAACTGTCGAGGGAAAGGTTCCGCATTGACGAGGAGAGGTACCTAATAGGGTCAGGCTCGCGCCTCCAGATGATGCAGTCGCGTGTATTCCTCAATGCCGACAGCTCCAGGCTCTCCAGGCAGCACGAGGCTGTGAGGGCATCGCAGATCAGGCTCAACGAGCTTATCGGGAGCGAGGATTTCGATCTGCTTATCGGGGCAAGAGACACCATGATAGTGGTTGACAAGGATCTGGTTTACCAGGATTTGTTTGACCGCACACTGGACGACAACACCTCCCTCCTGCTTGCAGAAAGCGACGTTCTGATATCAGAATACGACAGGAAGATAGTCGAATCGCGCAGCTATCCCTATGTCAACTTCACATCCGGCTACGGTTACACATTCAACACATACCAGGCGGGCAACATGGACTACCAGCAGAACCTGGGATTCAACTACGGGGTAACGGTCGGGATAAATATATTCGACGGCTACAACCGCCGCAGGCAGGTGAGCAACGCGCTGATAGAGGAAGACAACAGGAGGCTTCAGCACCGGCAAATAGAACAGGAGGTGAAAGCAGACCTGCTAACCATCTACAAGGCCTATGAGAACAACTTAAGGCTGCTGGATATGGAATATGTAAACCTCGAAACAGCAAGGGAGAATATGGACATAGCCCTTGAGCGCTATATGCTCGGCGAGCTATCCGGCATAGAGCTCAGGGAAGTACAGAAAAGCCTCCTCGAAGCTGAAGAGAGGCTCCTTTCGATCCAGTATCAGACCAAGCTAGCCGAAATATCCCTCCTGCAGATCTCCGGCAGGATAATGGAGTATATTTAA